>RGUG01000001.1 GCA_010027915.1 bacterium
CTGCTTAGAGACTTGCATCAGCAGGTACACCATCACCTCCGTCACACCCAGCAACAAGCCGAACGCCTGCTCACTCGGATAGCCGACGGGACACACAACCAATTGAAACAAACCCAAGCCCAAACCCACTCACTCTTGCGGGTGATCGATGCCTCTTCCCCATTGCGAAAATTACAGCAAGGATATAGTATCGTCCGTAATGATTCGGATACCATTGTGTCGTCGTGCCATGACCTATCAAAAGATGATACCTTACGTATCCAATTGTGCGATGGCCACGTCACAACCACTGTAACCCAGGTTTACCCTACCAGCATGACACCATGATAAATGACACCCCATCCTTGTTGCCCGTTGCCCCATTGTTAGAAACCCTGAGTCACATTGCCGATCGCCTAGAATCCACCCAAGATTTGGATGTTGCCGTACAAGGGTATGAAGAGGCCGTCATCATCGGGCGTCAACTGCACAATGCGTTGCACCACACCGAACAACGCATCGAGCAATTGGATAAAGACAACCCATGGTGACACCCCTTATGACCCACACAGGACCCTACGTCACCTTTCTGGAGCAAAGCCTCCCTCTGATTGAGCAACACTTGGGCGACGCATTGTCTCACCCATTTAACGATGAACGAGATGAGCTCATGGGTGCCATGCGATACGCCACTACCGCAGGGGGGAAACGCATGCGGCCCGTGTTGGCCATGGCCGCTTATCGGCTTTTTTCAGAGGACATGGCACCCATCATGCCCGTTGCCGTGGCCTTGGAGCTCACCCACACCTATTCCCTGATTCATGACGATTTACCGGCCATGGACAATGATTCATTGCGACGGGGAAAACCAACCTGTCATATCCAATTTGGCGAAGACATGGCCATTTTGGCGGGGGATACATTAAATACCTACGCCTTTGAATGGTTAACCCACCTGGCATTTCCGCCCGACCGTGTGATTCAGGCCATTCGGTGTTTTGCCAACGCCTGCGGTGCCAATGGGATGTCAGGCGGACAAGTCATTGACTTAAAATCCCATACCCATTCAAAAGCGTGTGTTGAACAAATGCACCGACTCAAAACCGGGGCCCTGATTGAGGCCTCGCTAACGCTGCCTGCCATCTTAGCCGGTGCCCCATCCCAAGTGGTAGACGCCCTTCGTATCTTTGGATCAGAATTGGGGCTGTTGTTTCAAATCAAAGACGACCTTTTGGATGTGACAGGGGGAAAAGATATTGGCAAAACACCCCACAAAGATACCGCCCAAGCAAAAAAAACCTATTGCAGCACCCATGGGGTGGAGGGAGCCAAACAGGCGATGGCAACCTGTGCCGAAAACGCCCATACCGTATTACACACCATTCCCCATGACACCTCGATACTGGCCTCGGCCATCGATTATGGACTCACCCGCACCTCATGACGATTCCATGGTGTTTGGTATCCGCCATCTTGGCCATGGTCAGTGCCCAGTTAAGCAAAGTTCTATGGCATGCCTTTCGGACCCGTACCCTGAAACCCCAGCTGTTGGTCGCAGCAGGGGGCATGCCATCGGCTCATGCCTCATTGGTGACGGCGTTGGCCAGTAGCATTGCCTTGTGGGATGGCATTCAGTCCCCCGCCTTTGCCGTGTCGGTGGTCGTCGGCTTGATTGTGATTCATGATGCCCATGTGGTACGGTACAATGCCGGGCGTCATGCATCCGCCCTCAACCAGATACAAACCCAATTGGAACCATCACCCGCCATTGCACCCCACAAAGAGTCATTGGGGCACACCAAAAAAGAAATCATGGTTGGTATTTTATTTGGGTTGGGGGTATCATTTTTGGTATCATGGCTGTGTCACTAGATCACCTCACCTTACCCAAAGACTTGGCCCATCTGAGCATCCAACAACTCGAAACGTTGTGCCAAGAAATTAGAGAACGACTGATACAAATCAGCGAAACCTGTGGGGGTCACTTGGCCTCGAATTTGGGCGTGGTAGAGTTAACCGTGGCACTACACGCCCTGTTTAACAGCCCCATCGACCGGCTGGTGTTTGATACGTCCCATCAAACCTATGTACACAAAATGCTCACTGGCCGTCTGGATCGGATGTTCACCATTCGACAAGACAATGGGTTGGCCGGATTTGCTAAAATTGATGAAAGTGAGCATGACCAATTTGGGGCCGGACATGCGTCAACAGCATTGTCCGCCGCCCTGGGAATGGCCGTGGCCCGTAATATTCAGCAAGCCACCTATCATGTGGTGGCCATTTTTGGTGATGCCTCACTATCAGGTGGGATGGCATTTGAGGCCATGAACAATGTGGAATGCATTGGAAAAACCAATTTTATTGGTATTTTAAATGACAATGACATGTCGATTTCTCATCCCGTTGGCACCATGTCCGACACCATTACCCGCATCCGCACATCGCCAACCTATCAAGACATCCGGCATCGGGTCGACAGCCTGTTAACGCGTCTACCAAGGATTGGGCATCCGATGAACCAAACGGTTGACCGGCTCATTCAACGGTTGCGAGACATTGTGATACCGGAAAAAGTAGGGGTGATTTTTGAAGAATTTGGATTCAAATACATCGGACCGATTGATGGGCACAACCTACCCATGCTCATTATTGCCTTGCGCTATGCCAAAACGTATCCCGGCCCTGTTTTGATTCATGTGATCACCAAAAAAGGAAAAGGGCTGCCCGAAGCCGAGAATGACCCCGTCCATTTTCATGGCATCGCACCCAAAACCAACGCCCCTCAGAGCAAACCCGCCACCTTTACCAGTGTGTTTGGTAGTGAAACAGAAGCCATCATGGGGGAGCACCCCGATTTGGTGGTCATCACACCCGCCATGACAGGTGGCAGTGGGCTAACCAAGGTGGCCGACGCCTTTCCTTCTCGTTTTTTTGATGTGGGCATTGCCGAAGAGCATGCGGTAACGTTTGCAGCTGGTATCGCCCGGGCGGGTGTCAAGCCCTTGTTGGCCATCTATTCCACGTTTTTACAGCGGGGCTATGACCAAGTCTTACACGACGTGTGCATTCAGGATTTACCCGTGATGATGGCCCTGGATCGGGCGGGATTGGTGGGCGAAGATGGCCCCACCCATCACGGTGTATTTGATATTGCTTACTTGTTGCCATTGCCCAACATGGTGTTATTGGCACCCAAAGACGGCTCCGAATTAAAGGCCATGATGCACTGGGCAATATCGTGCCCCCATCCCGTGGCCTATCGCTATTCAAAAGAGGCCATTCCATCCGATGATACCGGTACAGCGGCCCCCATTCTCATGGGAAAAGCCGAATCCATGGGTCGATGGGGAACCAACGAAAGAAACCACCTGGCCATTTTAGCCTATGGTTCACTGGTGTGGCCATCGGTCCGGGCCGCCCGAACCCTTGAAAGCCAGCATGGAATGACAGTGGAGGTCATCAACCTTCGGTTTGCCAAACCACTGGATTGGGAGCTTATCCGCACCGTCGCCCACCGATCGGATCATGTGGTAGTAGCCGAGGAAGGGGTTCAAAAAGGGGGGCTCTTTTCAGAGATCACCGCCCAAATGATCGCCCACAATACGGCCCAGTGGCACAGCATTGCGGTTCCGGATACCTTTATTACCCATGGAAAATTATCCACGTTGCGAACGGCCCTATCCATGACCGAATCCGGGATGGTAAGCCGTATGCTGTCATGGCTAGCACCATAACCCATGACCCCCTCTTTTTTTCGGGCACCGATTATTGGGTTGGCACCCATGGAAGGATACACCGACTCGCCCTTTCGCCAAGTATGTAAACAACTCAACCCGCAGTTGTTGTTATATACCGAATTTACCTCTGCCGATGGGCTGGCCTATGGGGCCAAACGATTACAAGAAAAAATGCGGTTTCATGCCATGGAACGCCCTTTATTGGCCCAAATATTTGGTAAAGACACGCAAACCTTTGTAACCGCCGCCAAATGGTGCGAAGACATGGGATTTAGTGGGATTGACCTGAACATGGGCTGTCCGTCCAAAAAAGTGGTGCGATCTGAGCATGGCATTGCCTTGCGTCAAAACCCCGTGCTGGCCATGAAGATCATCGAAGCCGTCGCAAAAGCCACCCCGTTACCCGTGAGTGTCAAAACCAGGCTGGGTTGGTCCGATGCCAGTGGGCTCATCGACTTTGGCAAACAAGCCGAATCCGCCGGGGCCCAATTATTGGCCATCCACGGACGAACCTATACGGTACCCTACAGCGTTCCCGCACAATTTGAACCCATCAAAGCACTCAAACAAGCCGTATCCATTCCCGTATTGGCAAACGGCGGGATCGTTTCAATCGAAGATGGGATGGCCAAAAGCAAGGGCTTGGATGGGTTTTTGATTGGACAAGCCGCCATCGGCAACCCATGGGTATTTGACAGCCCGGTATCATTTCGTGAGCGGATCCCTGTCATTCTACATCACGCCCAGGCCATGGTAGACTTTTATGGGGCACATGGGATCGTGGCCTTTCGAAAACATTTGTTGGCCTATGTAAAAGGAGTACCCTGTGCCAAACAGTATCGCTCACAATTGTGTCGTGTCGGATCAGTAGAAGACATTCAAAATGGATTGAATGAAATCGCCAATCAGGAGGTTAACCATGAACTTAGATGATGTATTTAAAGCCCAAATCGCATTAAATGAACGACTCAACCCCACCCTTTATCAAGACATTGAAGACCCCGAAACCCGTCGCCGTGTGTTTTTGCAATTTGAACTGGCATTGCGCCAGGAATCAGCCGAAGCCGTTGATAGCTTAAATTGGAAATGGTGGAAACACGACCAAGACGATTGGGATAACATTAAAATTGAATTGATCGACATGTTGCATTTTTGGGTTAGTATGGCCAGTGTGGCTGGGCTCACGGCTGCCGACGTATTTGACCTGTATGCCAAAAAAAACAAGCTCAATCACACACGACAAGACGGTGGTTATGCCACCGGAACCTATGACAAATACAAAAATGGGATCGAAGATAACCAGGCCTTGATAACAGGAGACGCACAATGAATATCCATTTGGCCCATACCCAAGGATTTTGTGCCGGTGTGGCCAGTGCCATTGAAGTGGTCAACCGGGCACTCGAAAAATATGGAACCCCGTTGTATGTGAGGCACCATATTGTCCACAACACAGCGGTGATTGACGATTTTAAATCCAAAGGGGTGGTCTTTATCGAAACCCTCTCCGAAGTACCTGAAGGGGCTCGGGTCATTTTTTCGGCCCATGGTGTGGCCCCCAGTATTTATGAAGAAGCCAAGAAACGCCAATTAATTTATGTGGATGCCACTTGCCCATTGGTCACCAAGGTACATCGTGAGGCGACTAAATTTTCAGCCCAGGGCGTGCAAACCATTTTAATTGGCCACAGGGGACACCAAGAACTATTGGGCACATCGGGCTATGTGACACCCGAACTCTTGCACGTGGTCGAAACCGATGCGGATATCGACGCCTTAACATTGGATACCGAACGACCCATTGGCTACCTAACCCAAACCACCTTGTCTGTCACGGACACCGCCAAATTGGTGGCAAAACTCAAAGAAAAATACCCTCAGATCATGGGGCCCCCACGCTCCGACATTTGTTTTGCCACCCAAAACCGACAAGATGCCGTCAGTCAGCTGGCCCAAATTTGTCAGGTCATGATCATTTGTGGGTCACCCCATAGCTCGAATAGCAACCGATTAAAAGAAACCGCCGAAGCCTTTGGGTTAAAAAGTTACCTGATTGACTCGGTATCTGAATACCAACGCGACTGGTTAAGTGGCATCCGCCAGGTGGGCATTAGTTCAGGGGCATCGGTGCCCAATAACCTGGTTCAAGAATTGGTCAACCGTATCAAAGCGGACTATCCCGATGCACAAGTCCATCAAGAAGAAAGTGTGGAAAAAGACATCCGGTTTGCGGTGCCAAAAGTCTAAGGCAATGGGGGCAGACACAGGGTTCGTCTACGCACTGGATTTTGGCAAGATTGTCAGCATTGGGTTACAAGGGGATCAGGTGGTGCCCGTGGTCATTCAACACCAAGAAACCAATGAGGTATTGATGCTTGGCTATCTCAATGAGGCCGCATTAGAGGCCACCCTTCGCACAAAAGAAGTGGTGTTATACAGCACCTCTCGCCGGCAATTATGGCACAAGGGGGCCAGTTCAGGGGATTACCTAGATGTGGGCAGCGTATGGGTCAATTGCGAACAAAACAGCCTGTTAATTAAAGCCACGCCCCGAACCGGGGGGGTCTGCCATACCACCCTCCCAACAGGCACCCACCGTCCCAGCTGCTTTTATCGTCAACTGATCGGTTGGCCACCCTGTCTGACAAATGGGGAGTCCGATCCAGAGGGATAAAACCAGGTAAACAACTCAGACAACCGAACCACCTCGCCTACCACCATCATGGTTGGGGAGGGGACCGGCTCAGCCGTCACCAGGGCATCGATGGTTGAGAGCGACCCACGTCGCACCAATTGAGCCGGGGTACACCCGTTCGAAATCACCGCCACGGGGGTATCCCACGCAAACCCAACCGCATGCAAGCGCTGGCAAACCGCCTGCATGACATGCAAGGTCATCAGGACCACCACCGTATCCGCCTTGGGTACCACCAAGTGGTCCGGATTGTCGGATACCGTGGTGGCCGTTACCCACGCAATGGAGCGAGACACATCCCGCATGGTCAGGGGAATGCCAGCATACAAGGGGGCGGCCAATGCAGATGACACACCCGGAATCACTTCAAACGGAATGGCATGGTCAATCATACACTGTAACTCTTCACCCAATCGCCCAAAAATACCAGGATCACCCCCTTTAAGCCGTACCACCCGTTCCCCCTTTTGGGCATGGGTCACCAACAAGGCGTGAATGTCCGATTGTGTTTTAGAATGATACCCCCGGCTTTTTCCCACCGATATCACCTGGGCTTGGGGGGCGTGACGCAAACAATCGGGATGAACCAGATAATCGGTCAATACGACCGAAGCCGCACGCAATGCCTCGACCGCTTTTAAGGTGATCAAGCCCGGATCACCCGGGCCAGCCCCCGCAAACACCACAGGAAAAATCACCCAACCGGTCCTTCATCCAATTTTTTGAATTGTAACTCATACAATTGTCGGTATCGACCATTCAAGGCCAATAACGACGCATGGGTTCCCCGTTCAACCAATTGCCCATTATCAATCACCAAAATTTGGTCCGCATGAATAATCGTCGACAACCGGTGGGCAATCACAAATGTGGTGCGTCCTTTCATCAGGGTATCCAATGCCCGTTGAACCAATCGCTCCGATTTAACATCCAACGATGAAGTGGCTTCATCTAAAATTAAAATACTAGGGTTACGCAAAATCGCACGGGCAATCGAAATGCGCTGTCGTTGCCCACCCGATAAGCGCAACCCACGATCCCCCACACGGGCAAAAACCCCTTTTTTGCGTCGTTCAATAAATTCCCACGCATTGGCTTTTTTCGCGGCTTCTACCACCTCCTCAATGGTGGCATCAAATTGACTGTACCGAATGTTTTCTAAAATGGTCCCCCCAATCATCATATCCTCTTGCATCACCATGGCCATTTTGGAACGCAATTGATCCCGGTGAATATCCCGAATACTCACCCCATCAATCAAAATATCGCCCTGGTCCGCATCATAAAAACGGGGTATTAAATTAACCAGTGTGGTTTTACCCGCCCCTGACAAGCCCACCAAGGCCACCACCTGACCTGGCAAGGCTTCAAATGAGATGTCCGTCAAAACAGGCGAGTCAGGATGATAGGAAAACGAAACCCCCTTAAATTCAACATGACCCGATACGGGCACCGACACAGGAGAAACAGGGTCTTGAATCTCATCCTCTGTTTCCAACAATTCAAATAATCGGTCCACGGATACCCACGTTTGTTGAAAATTGGTGTACACCCTTGACATGGCAATCACAGGATCAATCATCAAAAAAATGCCCGCAAAAAAAGACATCAAAGACGGACCCGACATGTTACCAATCGAAATTTGATACGCACCAAACCAAATCACCGAAATCATGACCACAAATTGCAAGTAAGATAGACAAGGCTCAATGATGTTGCGATATCGCACCCCTTTGCGCGAAATGAAAATACTGCGATTGATTTCACGCTTAAAGCGTTTGTTTTCACGGTTTTCGGCCCCATAGGCCTGAACCAATTTGAGATTGGATATCACTTCCTGAATCATTTGACCCACCCCCGACGCATGAGACTGACTTTGGGCCGATACCTTACGCAATTTCTCTCCCAATTTAGAGACCGCCAGCACCATAATCGGAAACACCGACAGGGTAAACAACGTCAAAAGGGGATTTAAAAACAACAAATACCCAAACAAGCCAATGAGGGTCAGGACGTTGGGAATCAATTCCCAAAACACGCTGGTAATGCCCTCACGGACCCGTTCGGCATCAGACGACAACCGGGTGGTCACATCCCCAATGGTGTGCTGGCGATAATAGGCCTGACTTAACTTGGTCAAATGAGCAAACACGGTCACCCGAATATCACGGCTAATATAAGACGCCGTCAGATACATCAAATACGCTTGACTGTATTGAACCGCCACCCGAACCAAAAAAAGCAACCCCGCATTCACGGCTTGGTTGGTAAAATTAACAAAATTCTGATTGCCAATTTCAGTGGTTAAGTCACGCGTCAATGGCAAAAAAAACGTATTGGCGGCACCAAATACCACGGCCAAACCCATCGAAACCAACACATGCCACCGATACGGAAGTACAAACTCAAAAAGGCGATAAAGACGGGTTCGACGTGTTGAAACGGGGGGGGATTGCAACAAAAAACTCCTCACTAATCGCCACATCATGTGACAAGGGCACCCATGAATCAGCCAACGGACTACCCATTGCCAACCCACCCCATGACGAACCTAAATGATATATCTTCTTTCTTCTAACAAAAACGACCCAAACATGAACACTTTGCTGCCAACAGGCAACAACCAATATGGTACCGAAGGCCGGAATCGAACCGGCACAGGGTTGCCCCTACAGGTTTTTGAGACCTGCGCGTCTACCAATTCCGCCACTTCGGCAAGTAGATAAGGTCGTTTGGACTAGAAATTGGTGGGGTGAGTATACCCCTTCAATAGCCCCTTGTCACCCCCCATGTTACGAACAAGAAGGGATGCTCGATGGGTAAGCAAAATCGCACGGCTCAATTGAACATCCCTGTGGTCATGCGGTGTCACTCCCCATGAATCCGTGGCGGACTGCTACCATGCACCGGGTGAGCCAACCGCATGGACTGGTTACCGACACCCTCGCCTGCCGACAGAATAAGCAACCAGCACCCCCGCATCGCCAACTGTCGACTTGTCTTTTTTTGCCACCATCCCGTGCCAGTGCCCATGAATTAGATGATACATAGACCCGTATACACCCGGATCGATGTCATGAATGGCTGAAAAATAGGGGGTCCTTCATGGGAAAAATGGGTTGGCAGAACTGAGCTGGTAGGTCAGTGCGGCAACCATTGGGAATGGGAAAGCATGGGTCATCAATCGTAGCTGCACGTTTCAACCAAGCAGCGGTCGTTCATGTCACAGGACTGAGCCATGACGTCCTTCACACAACAGGGAGGCGTGCGTCACAAGGGGTTTCAAGGAATATCCAAGGAATATCACGAATGGGCACGAAAAAAAGCACGGGGCATTAAAAATGGATCACTCAATGGATCACTCATTATCAATCAAGAGAGACCACCAAGCGTAACCAGTCATCACCCACCCAATCTGAACATGAAGAAAGAATGAATCGTGTGTAACGCTCACTTATTAAACAGGCATCCCCACACACAACCGATCCGTCCAAAAAAACACGTATTCTTATGCCCACTTGCCGGCGACGAATGGGTTTTCTTCACTCAAAAAAACAACCCATACCAACCCCACACACAAAAAAATTGCCTAATGACCCCTTTATCAGGTAGTTTTAACGCAACATATCCCAAACCTAGGGATGTATCACACAAGAAAGAGGCGTCCCATGACACGCATCTATATTTTTGATACCACCTTACGCGATGGTGAGCAGTCGCCTGGGTGTTCCATGAATAAAGAAGAAAAGCTAGACGTGGCACGACAACTCGAGCGACTCGGTGTGGATGTAATTGAGGCAGGATTTGCCATCAGTTCAAAAGGTGACTTTGAATCCATTGAAGCGATCGCCCATGAAATCAGAACCCCCATCATCTGCAGCCTGTGCCGGGCATTACCTGGTGATATCGAAGCCGCGGCCCACTCCATCCGACATGCCGCCAAGCCACGCATCCACACATTTATCGCCACTTCCCCTATCCACATGGAGGCCAAATTAAGAATGACGCCCGATGAGGTCTTAAAACGGGCCGTCGAATCCGTCAAACTGGCCAAACAGTGGGTCGAAGACGTCGAATTTTCTTGCGAAGATGCCGGACGATCTGACCGGGATTTTCTCGCCAAGATTCTAACTGAAGTCATCAACGCCGGCGCCACCGTGGTCAACATCCCCGATACGGTGGGTTATTTATTACCCCATGAAATGGGCGAATTAATTGCATATTTGCGTCACGCGGTTAACCCCATTCAAAACGCCATCGTATCGGTTCATTGTCACGATGACCTGGGATTCGCCACCGCCAACGCCATGGCCGGTGTCATGGCCGGTGCCACTCAAATTGAATGCACCATCAATGGGATTGGGGAACGGGCTGGCAATACCGCCCTCGAAGAAGTGGTGATGGCCATGCATACCCGTCAATCCACCCTTGGGTGCCATACGGGCGTGGTCACCACCGAACTGACCAAAACCTCCCGATTGGTAAGTAGTGTAACCGGCTCCAGCGTGCAGGCCAACAAAGCCATTGTGGGGGCCAACGCCTTTGCCCACGAATCGGGTATCCATCAAGATGGGGTATTAAAATCAAAACACACCTATGAAATCATGGATGCCCAAACCGTGGGTTTGCATCAAGGGGAATTGGTATTGGGCAAACACTCAGGGCGACATGCGTTTGGATCAAAGCTCACCGCATTGGGATATGACCTTAACAAGGCACAACAAGAAAAAGCCTTTGCACGATTCAAAGAAGTGGCTGACTCCAAAAAGACCGTCTCAGACGCCGACATTCATGCCCTCATCGCCGATCAAGTCAGTCACGTCGATGAGTGCTATCAACTGCACTACATTCAAATTATAGCCGGCAACCGAACCCGTCCGCTGGCCTGTGTTCAACTCAAAACACAAGATCAGCTGTTAGAAGGGGTTCACGTGGGGGCCGGTCCGGTCGATGCCATTTTTCAAACCATCGACCAGTTGGTAGGGGAACCCATTCAATTGATTGATTTTTCGATTCATTCGGTCACCGGCGGAACCGATGCCTTGGCCGATGTCACGGTTCGCATCCAAGACGGATCCGAACGATTCACCGGGCGTGGCACCGATTTGGATGTCTTGGTCGCATCGGGTAAGGCCTATGTGCACGCCATCAACAAAATGCTCGCCCGACGACGTGACCCGCATCAAAAAGCAATGGAGTAACCCCATGAATATAGCCATCATCGAAGGCGACGGAACAGGGCCTGAAGTCATATCCGAAGCCGTCAAAGTCTTAAAAGCCGTCTGCACCCACCATCACATTCCCTTGTCATTGGAATACCTCGCAATCAATGGGTCCCGTTATCTTCAAACAGGTGAGCTGTTATCCGATCATGAAATCCAACACATTCAAACCAAGTCTGCCGTACTATTGGGGGCCATTGGGCACCCCCAATGCCCACCCGGCGTACTGGAGCGGGGTATTTTATTAACCTTGCGATTTGCCCTTGACTTATACATCAACTTAAGACCCGTGAGGCGATACCCTTCTGTACCAACCCCCTTGCGATCACAAGAACCCCTCGATTACGTGGTGGTGCGAGAAAACTCCGGGGGACTTTACACGGGGGTCGGGGGACGCTCGATGGTCAACACCCCCCACGAGGTGGCGGTTGAATCCATGGTGTACAATTACACCCAAGTTGAGCGTTGCATTCGGTATGCATTTGAGTTGGCCACCCGACGCCATGCCCATCATGCGTGGCAAGGGCTCACCGACGATGAAAAAAAAGCAGGTAAAATCGGTAAGGTGACATTGTGTGGCAAGTCCAATGTGTTAACCCATGTCTTTGCCCTATGGCAACGGGTCATGGATGAAATCAAAACGGACTTTCCCCGCATTGTCACGGACTATGTTCACGTCGATGCCATGTGCATTTACATGATTGAATGCCCCCAACGATTTGATGTGATTGTCACCGAAAACATGTTTGGGGACATTATCACCGATTTGGCTGCGGTCACCCAAGGGGGAATGGGCGTTGCCTCAAGTGGCAACATTAACCCCTATGGGGTGTCCATGTTTGAACCCATTGGGGGAACCGCACCCGATTGGACCGGCAAAAACCAAATCAACCCCATTGCCGCCATTGGGGCCGTGCAAATGATGCTGGAGCATTTGGGACATAAGGGGGCTGCGGATGCCGTCGAGAAAGCCAAGGCCATCACGGTGGGCAAAATGCACAGCATGATCGCCGGTGAAATGGGATACACGACCTCAGAAGTAGGAGACATGGTGGTTGATTCCCTCACGATCTGAGATGATCAAGATACGAGACGCCATGTCATGGCAAGTGGTAAACGACGCATCCCGGCGTATTCGTCGTGCCATCAAAGCGTGGATCAGTCAACACACCATATCCCACATCATGGGGTATTACCCCACCCGCAATGAACCCAATGTGATGCCCCTGTTGCGTTGGGGGCTGCAACAAGGACATGCCGTCTATCTACCCGCATGGGACGGGCACGCCTATGTGATGTCACCCTGGCACCCCCACCATGCGATGGACCAAGACCCATACGGCATTCCCACCCCAATGGTGCTATCACCCCCTCCGCTGACCCATCAGCCATGCTTGTGGTTGGTACCCGGCCTTCTTTTTTCATCCCTGGGCCATCGATGGGGGTATGGTAAAGGGCATTATGACCGCTTATTGAGCCAAGAAAATGGACCCAAGATGGGCGTCGCGTACCACTGGCAAGTGTATCCGAACCTCCCCCAACATTCCCACGACATTCCCATGACCCATCTGGCCACCGAGACCGGTATTATCACGGTATGACAGGGCATCGTCTGGGTATTTTAGGGGGGGGGCAACTGGGCTTGATGATGATTCAAGCCGGCATCACGTTGGGGTACACGTTTAATACCTTGGATCCCGATCCCAAAGCACCCGCCCATCAAGTGAGTACCCAACGATTGGTAGCCCCCTATTCAGATCACGACATGTTATCCCGTTTGTTTGAACAATCCGATTGGGTCACCACCGAATTTGAACACATTGATTGTGCCGCCATCGAATCCGTATGTGATGATCATGCCACCCGGTTTTGCCCTTCAACCCGTATTATTCAATTAATACAAGACAAAGGCACCCAATTTGAATGGTTAAAATCCAATGGGTTTCCCGTCCCCTCGTTTACGGTGCATCATCACCCTGGCAGGGCCTCCTTGCCACCTTTTCCCTTTGTGCAAAAAGACCGATTGGGTGGCTATGATGGCAAAGGGGTCCGCATCATTCATCAAGCCAGTGACCTGGCCAAGACCCCGTCGGTCTTTCAAACGTTTTTGGCCATTCAAAAAGAACTGTCGGTGATCGTGGTCAGAGACCATCATGGCACCATTTTGCATTATAACCCAACTGAAATTGAAACCCATCCCGATTCAAACATGCTACAACGGCTCATTAGCCCCGCACGGGTTGACCCAAGGATTGCAAAAGAAGCGGTAGAATGTGCGTGTGGCATAGCCCATCAATTGGGCATGGTAGGATGCATGGCGGTCGAATTTTTTGTGACCACTCAAAATGAATTATACATCAACGAAATGGCACCCCGCCCCCATAATTCAGGGCATCACACAATCGAATCGGCCAGTGTGTCCCAATTTATGCAACATGTTCGGGTGGTATCGGGGCTACCAGCACAACCCTTTATTGAACAACCCGCTGTGCTACTTAATTTAGTGGGACCGCCTCATACCGTTGGCCCTGCCATGATTCAAGGAAGGGATGAGTATTGGCACTGTCCGGATGTGTTTTTTCATTGGTATGGTAAACACATCACATCCCCCTTCCGAAAAATGGGGCATGTGACTATACTAGGCAACTCGTTGTCCGAGGCATTGGCACAATCAGAGACCATTTTACGACGCGTTTCAGTGGGTGTAGCATGACAAAAATTAGCATCATTATGGGTAGTCAATCTGATTTTGAAGTCATGAAAGCCGCCCATACATTTTTAACCGGAATGGGCATTCCGGTAGAACATACCATCGTATCCGCTCACCGAACCCCGCAACGCTTGTGTATGTATGCCGAAACCGCCCGCTCTCGTGGCCTATCGGTCATTATCGCAGGGGCCGGTGGGGCCGCCCATTTGCCGGGAATGGTGGCCGCCATGACCACCCTGCCCGTTATTGGGGTTCCCATTCGATCGACCCATTCCATCGATGGGTGGGACTCATTGTTATCCATCGTGCAAATGCCCACTGGGGTCCCCGTTGCCACGATGGCGATCAATGGGGCCACCAATGCGGCCATTTTGGCGACGCAAATCATGGCCCTTCAATCCCCCGAGTTAGCGGCCAAACTCGAGGCGTATAAACACACGCTATCCGAGGGCGTCATGGCATCCATTCAGACCATCGGACTTGAAGACCCATTGAAAGGCCATGCCAAAGGGTGAACGACCAGCTCTATCATTTTTTCAAAAAAACCACTCATTACCCAGAATTTCAGCTCTTTTTAAGTACCTATCGTCGCTTGCCGGCTCACCAATTTGCGTTGGTGAGGGTCAGCCACGGGGCCTTACAACGAGATGGGGCCGAATTGGCTGAATCATTGGCCATGATGCAACAGTTGGGTGTCATTCCCAGCGTCATCTTGGATACCAAATGGGATAGTTTTTTAGACCCCGAACAGGCGGTCGCGTCAGACCGAATCGCAGCCCGGCGTTTTTTGCCCATTGCCCAATTCTTTATTGAACAACTGCAGTATTTGGGTGCCAATGCCCGCATTGCCAATCCAGGGATTGAAATCAAATCTAAAATCAGCCAGTGGACCTGTGATGCCCATGATATCTTGGCCGCATTTCAAGAGGGCCTGATTCCAATTGTCTCGCCATTTGGGTATCGTGGCAAACGTAAGATGTACCTGAACGGCAGTGAACTAAGCCGCATGGTATTAGACACCGTAAACCCCAATAAATATATTTTAATCACCGAATCAGACGGGTTAACTGATCAAGACGATGTGATGGTCCCATTTTTAAATTTATCCGAACGAAAAGAATACCAACACATCCAACCTGACCATAAAAGCATTTTGCGAGAAATTCGGTTGCAACTCAATCGAACCCCCGATGCGGCCGCCGTTATTACCCATGCCACCCATTTATTAAAAGAAATTTTTACGGTGAAAGGACACGGAACGTTTATTAAACGATTCGCCATTTTATCCACCACCAAAATCAAAGAGGTCGATCAAACCAAATTAACCCAACTCATCGAAAACGCCTTTAAAAAACGATTGGTAGATGGCTATTTTGACCACAAATTCAAAACCATCGTCTATGAAAAACACTACGAAGGGGCCGCCATTGTCAAGATGATTGAAGGGATTCCGTATTTGGATAAAATTGCGGTTACCCAAGCAGCCGAAGGAACCGGTTTGGGCCGAACCTTATGGAATAAAATCAGCGAACAATACCCCACCCTGATCTGGCGATCGACAACCATCAACCCCATGAATGCCTTTTATTTTCGAGAGTGTGACGGATGCATCAAAGGCAACCGGTGGATTGTGTATTGGCGCAATCTACCAGAAGCGGCCATTTTACCCATGGTCCATCGGGTCTCTACCATTCCCCCTACCCTTCGATGAAAAAGTGGTGGGCCCCAAGGCTATGGTACCTGTTGTTGTCACTGCTAATGATCATGGTTCCCATTCAGACCAAGGCCCAACAATATGTCCCCAACGACCTATTGGTCACCGTGGACCCCGACCAACTGAGCACCGTACTACCCCTGCTAAAGGCCACGTTTGGGGATAGTATTCAGATTCAAAGCCGGCGCTTTAATGCACTGAACCGATCGGTGTTACAAGTGTCAATTCGGGATGGACAGTCATTTGATCGCATCGTCAACACCCTCACCAAGTGGTCAGGAAAGGGAATCAAAGCGACCCAGAAAAACATGGTGTATTCCCTGTCATATGTGCCCAACGACCCCTATCTGACGGGCCCATCCGGCAGTCTTAACGTGAATGGTAACGTCATTTATGGTCACAACCGTATCATTGACGCCACCACCGCATGGGACCACACACAAGGAAATGGCTCGGTCATCATTGCCGTCATTGATACTGGCATCAACAGCCAACACCAAGAGTTGGCCACCCAACAGTGGACCAATACCCAAGAAATACCCAACGATTATATCGACAATGACAACAATTCCTACATTGATGACGTGCATGGATACAATACCCATGCCCTATCCAACCAAATCGATGACGACTATGGACATGGGTCACATGTCAGTGGCCTGGTGGCAGGCAAACTCAACAACGGGATCGGAAGTGCGGGGGTATGTCCTGGCTGCAAGATCATGACCATCAAAGCCAATCCGTCACGCAGTGGGAGCTTTACTACCCTGTCGCTCATCACCGGCATTGAGTATGCCATCGCCAACAAGGCCACCATCATCAACATGAGTTTGGGAGGAAGTTCACCGGCCAACAACTTACCCATCGAAGACCAGCTATTTGAATCCAGTATCGCCACGGCGGTCGCCGCCGGCATACCCGTGGTGGTGGCCGCCGGCAATGAACATCAAAATATCGATGGGTTTATGTCATACGGCACACTCATGCGACAGATACCCGCCAGTTTTTCCACCGTTATCAGCGTCTCTGCCACCAAAGGACAAACCTTCGACACTGATTACAGCAACTTCGGATCATCGATCGATATTGCCGCTCCCGGCACCTATTTGGTATCTGCCAGTGCCAATCAGTCCAGTACCGACGTGGTGATAATGCGTGGCACCTCGATGGCGTCCCCCGTGGTAGCAGGTGCCATCGGACTGCTCTACAGCATCGCCCCCCAAATGAACCGACTCAATGCCACCGAATTGATCAAAAAAACGGCCATCGATCAAGGGGTCGCAGGAACCGATATTTATTATGGGGCCGGCTTACTGCAAATCGGAAGCGCGGTATCGGCTTTGGCCACCGATACCACGGCCCCAGTGGTGACCTTTTTATCCAACACCCAATTACAAAAAGGAATCCCCACCACCGTGCAATTGCGAGTGAGTGACAATGTCACCCCGTTTTGTGCGGTATCGATCAGTGCCAATTATCTGATCAATGGGGTGGTATCCACGCGACAACGACCGCCCATGCTAACCGGGTCACCCCTCAGCATCACCTTGTATCCAAGCCCCAATCATACCGCCATCCAACTCGAGGGGATTGCCACCGATGTGATGGGCCTGTCAACCGTGATTACTATTCCCCTGACAGTGGGTGATTTATTAGGACCCGTTGTCACACTAGGACCAACCCCCACTGACGACCAATTATCAGGCAAGGTAGTAGTCGGGATATCAGATGAAAGCGGGGTTGATTTTACCCACCTTTCGACAGAATGGGTGATACCAAATTCACCCCCTATCGTACGATCGGTAGCCAGCCATCCAGGATTGTTTGTCATTCAGGCACCCACAGTCAGCATCACATTGGATCACCCCAACGTCGCCACTTTGCTACGTGAGGCGTCAGTATTTCGGATCGTGGCCAGGGATACCCTGGGTAACACCAGCACCCACAACCTAACCGTGGGCAGTGACGCCGCCCCCGTGATTCAGTTTGTTAGCCTTCCCCCCCTTGGCATCTACCCCAGTGAACCGGTACGGGCCACCATGACCGATGCCAATGGGTTGGCCACCAGTAGTATTCAAGTGGTGATCAGCAGCCCCGGGTATCTCAATACATTAACACCCAGTACCCACCCTGATGCCTTTGGCATTACCTTTCCAACTGTGACCATCCACTTACCGGATCTGACCATGTACCCTCAAATAGACCTCACCCTGGCCGGCAGCGACCGGATGGGGGTACGTAGCACCGCATCGGTCACCATCGTCAACGAAGGGGGGCTCACGGGCCCCGTTTCGGGCGGGCATCATTTGCTGATTTACCCCAATCCGATCCAATCAATGGACACCGCCCCAGTGGCGGCCTACACATTGCGTTACCCAGCCAATCGCGGTACCCTTTCGCTATACGATAGTAACCGGCGACAGGTGGGTAGTGTCCCCATGAGCATGGGACAATTAACACAGGGATACCATGAGGTATCATTGGCGGGATTGGGTGTTCAAGGCGTCGGAAACGGGGTTTATTTGCTGGTAGCAAGTATCGAATCAGCCCAACACAAGGCCATCATCAAACAACGGATGGCTATTATCAAGAACGGAGATTAGGATGGCACGACCACGCACACCCACCCAGCGACGATGGGTCAAATTGTTGGGACTGGTTCTGGTATTATTCCTTATTAAATCGGGATTTGATTATTTATCCTCTGAAGGAAACCCAATGGATACCCTGGTATTCAAACTCAGATCGGCGGTATCGCCGTCCAAACCAAAGAACAAATAATTCAACTGGGGTATTACGGGGACATGGTCAAACGGGCCCCGCTCAACCAGTTGCTACAGTCTTACCATGACGCCTTCACCCAACAAGTCATCCGTGCCCTAAAAACAGACAGTCAACGGCTGATGGGCATCATTCCCACGGCATCGATCACCGATGAGGTAACGGTTACATTGGTCATCACAGGGGAAGTGGCTTATTTTTCAAAATCCTTGTGTTCAGTCAGATACCGTGCCCATTGGGAATACGACGGGTATCCAGAGGAGACCCGTCACCAACGGGGAGGGATTGTATTGGACTTACTGAACCACCGTCGAATGACATTAAAAGACGTCCTGGGGTATCCGTACAAAGACCACATGATGCAGCTATGGGGAATCATCGAACAGGAATTAGGAATGGCGGGCAAAAACCCATCACAGTATGGGTTGTATACCCACGATCCTGGCTTTTATTTGTCTCCTATGGGTCTTATTGTGGTCAATCTTAGTACCCAGCCCGAACAAGACCCCATGGACATCCGAATTGGATACCGAGAACACCCCTCGCTCTTTAAGGCCCAGGGAAACCTCAAGCATTTGGTCACACCCTAATGGGACGCCCCGTGCTTAATGCCCCGCAACAACAAGCCGTGACCCATTTTGGAGGTCCCCTGTTGGTCATCGCCGGTGCCGGGGCGGGTAAAACCTTGGTATTAACCCAACGGATGTTGTTTTTTATTCACCAAATGGGGATTCCGGGTGACCGAATACTGGCCATTACCTTTACCAACAAAGCAGCCGCCGAAATGAAAGAGCGTACCCATGCCCAGTTAGCACACGACACGCCACGGCCATTTATTGGCACCTTCCACTCCTTTTGTCACCATGTGCTACGGCGATCCATTGGGTCATTGGGCCGATCCCCCCACTTTACGATCATCGACACCTATGACCAAACCAAGTTGATGAAGCAATTGATTGCCCACCATCAACTGAACGATGAAAAGTACCAACCCGCCTGGGTATTGGGCATCATTGACCGTTTAAAAAACGCCATGATATCGCCCGAAAGTTATGCCAGAGACCCCCAAATGGACCGGGTCATCGCCAGCATGTATGAGGCCTACCAGGCAGCATTGTGGGCACAAAACGCATTGGATTTTAATGATTTGATCGCCCTAACCGTTACACTCCTGCAACGCGACCCGTCTGTCTTATCCTCGTATCAAGACCAATATTATGTGATGTTGGTCGACGAATACCAAGACACCAACCCATCCCAATTTGCATTGTTGCATTTGTTATCACAAAAATACCGCAACATTACCGCCGTGGGCGATTTTGACCAGTCTATTTATTCATGGCGGGGGGCCTCGGTGCATACCTTGTTACAATTTGAGTCCCATTTTCCGGATGCCACCGTCATTAAATTAGAAGAAAATTACCGCTCAACCCAAACCATCCTATCGGCGGCCAATGCCTTAATCGCCCACAACACCCAACGAAAAGAAAAAACATTATGGACCCAACGAGACAAAGGGGTCGCCCTTCCCATTCTGGCGTGTGAGGACGAATGGGACGAAGCCAAACGGATCACCCAACTCATTCAAACCCATCTTCAACAAGGACGTCCGCCACAAGATATCGCCATATTGGTTCGAACCAATGCCCAAACCCGGGTCATTGAAAAATCGTTGTCCATGTATCAGATTCCTTATATGGTGATTGGGGGATTTGCCTTTATGGACCGTGCCGAAATCAAAGACATCGGGGCCTATTTACGCTGTCTACTCAACCCGCATGACAACGCCGCAGTGATCAGGGCCTTGGGGGCCCCACCCCGTGGGATTGGGCAAACCAGTATTGAAAAACTAATGGCCAACGCCCTGGAAAAACAGCTCAGCATAGCCCAACTGGTGGCAACGTCCCCCCCCCTATTAACCAGCCGACAGTGGGGTATTTTAGAGGGGTTTTTTGAAGACCTGGCACGATGGCAACGGTGGTTAACCGATCACTCAGGTCCCACCCCCATTGCAGACTTGATTCGCCAAATCGTCAGCGATACCCATTATGACGAGGCGACACAAAAAGAAAAGGGAGGAGCAGACCGATTGGAGGTCATCGATGAGCTGATCCATTTGGCCACCGAAGAACTCACCAGCCTGGACGATTTTGTGAGTGGACTTAGTTTGGGGGGGGGGAAATCGGAGCGCACCACAGAAGCCGTCAACATCTTAACCTTGCACCATGCCAAAGGCTTGGAATACCCCATTGTGTTTTTAACTGGGATGGAGCAAGGCATCCTACCCCATTTCCGATCCATACGGGATGGGGATATCGAAGAAGAACGTCGGTTATGTTACGTCGGTATTACCCGTGGAAAAGAACAGGTCACCCTTAGCTATGCAGCCAGTCGAATGGTTCAGGGCGACAAACGACGGTCAAGCCCCTCTCAATTTTTGGACGAACTACCAGATGAGCTGGTAGAGCGACCCCCTGACCACAAAAAAACCAGTCCCGGTTGGCCGCCTCGTTCGGAGCGGAAACCAGCCCTATCGCAGGCAGCCGCCCATTCCCCCGTCCACTATGCCTTGCATGATCGTGTCCGACACAGCCGATGGGGAGATGGGCACATCGTGGCCATTCATGGCGAAGGCGATGAGGCCGTATTGACCATTTCATTTGGTGGAAGCGTCAAACGATTGATGGTCAAATATGCCCCCTTATCACGTACCTAATCCATCCGGGGTCCCAGTACCGGCATAAACCGCCACCGGGATTGATGGTGACACCGTCTCAACTACAGTAGAATCAGGGCCCCCGTTTGAAGGTAACACCACCATTGGGTCTACCCATTACAAACCACCACCGGGATTGATGGTGACACAGTCTCAACTACAGTAGGATCAGGGCCCCCGTTTGAAGGTAACACCACCATTGGGTCTACCCATTA
>RGUG01000002.1 GCA_010027915.1 bacterium
TGCTGGGCGACGAGGAGGGTGGGGTGAGAACTTGGTTGCTTTTATTTAAGGCCCCCTCCATTTGGGTTAACGCCGCATCCTCTATTTCGAGGGCCTTGATTTCGGCCAGGACGTCGGGATCGTGGTTGCCACGCTCCGCAACCAAGGCCTCCAAGCGGCTGACCCGTTGTTGATAGGCGAATTCACGGGCATCAAACGATGCCTGGGTAAGGGGGGATGAGGTGTCGGTGACGGTTGTGGGCTGATTCAACACCAGGATGGCAGTTGTGAGAACCTCCCATGTGGTGGCAATCGACTGGTTGGTTGTGTCCAGTTGTCGGTCAAGGGGGGAGGGGGATTTCCTCGGTTTTTGAGATGATCGTAAGGTCAGCAAATGGGTTCGATCTCGTTCGAATTGGAGTAGGCGATCCATCAGTTGGTCCAATGTGTCATTCTTTGCAAGGGTGTTGAGATTACCGCTTACCGGACTGCTCAGCGACAGGGGCATTTCCTTTCGATCGCCCGATGAGAGTCGATAGGCCAATGTGCCCATTAGGCCTTGGTTCGCATTGGGAGAAGGGGCTGATGGCACAAAAAAGGCAACCTTACCATTGGGAAGCAATTGGGTGCGATATGTGGCACTGCCGATGGTGGCTTGCGCGGAGATAACAGGGGGCAAGCCGGTTGCCAGCACCAGCAGGGGCTGTCCGATCCGCGGGGGAGAAGGGTAGAAGACAACGCTGGCCCCGATCAGGGATCCGGCACGCATCCCGCTTAGTAATAGGGCACCCATGATAACACCCAGTTGAACCCGACTCACAGGCAAATACGATTTAAATACCCATGGGCAATATCCTCATGGGTGGCCTCCACAAACACACGGATAATGGGCTCGGTGTTGGATGCGCGGGCATGTAACCATCCATCATCGAGCATCACTTTTACCCCATCATCTCGAATGATGGGATATCCAGGAAAGGCGTCAACCACCGATTGCAACACCGTCGCCACTTGGTCGTGTGATTCAAGTGCCAATCGGTGTCGAATCATGCGATACGACGGGTACCCTTTGACAATCTCAGATACCGATCGGCCAGATACCGCACAGTGTCGTAATGCCAAGACCATGCCCACCAAACTGTCTCGCCCCCAGCCGATCTTGGGGTAAATGACACCGCCATTTCCCTCTCCGCCCACCAGGGCCTTCTGGTGGCGAATGCCTTCTGTGACATGGGCTTCCCCTACTTTGGTATGGGTGATGGTTCCACCGTGCTGTTTTACCACGTCGGCCACCACTTGGGAGGTGGATAAATTGACCACCACGTGATGCGTTGCACCCGGGTCTTCTTGTAAGGCCATCTGTAACACGTGATCGATACAAAATGCCAATGAATAATCTTCCCCTATAAATCGTCCCTTTTCATCCAAAATCACCAATCGGTCGGCGTCGGCATCTTGTACAAACCCGATGTCATAGCCACCGGCGGCCATGACGCCTTTGATTTGATCCAAGTTTTTTTCTAATGGCTCCGGGTCATGGGCAAACCGTCCCGTTGGCTCGGGGTTCAGGATGGTGTACGAGACCCCCAATTGGTTCAACAGCACAGGATCGGCTACCGCACCGGCACCATGATTGGCGTCCACCAATACCGAGAGCGGGCGACCCTGACGAATGGGACTGGTGTCAATCCGGTCCAATACCAAGGTCACATGGGACTCAATGGCATGGGAATCATGCTGAAGTGCCCCTTGTGCGTCCCAAGATGCCAGGGACCATACCGCACGTTGATAGCAGGCCATAAAGGCATCATATTCCGTTTGGGTCAAAAAGGACCCCTCATGATTCATCAGTTTTAAGCCATTCCAGATACTGGGGTTGTGCGACGCGGTGATCATGACACCCAACGTTGCGTGATGCCTCAAAATGGATTGTTGAAGGGTAGGGGTGGTCACCCGACCCACATCCATCACGTTTACCCCACAGGCCAAGATACCGGATATCAGGGCCCCTTTTAGGGTGTCGTGACTGGTACGGGTGTCGCCTCCTACCACGATGCTTCCCTGTCGAATCCAAGTTGCCAGGGCCATCCCAACCTGCAAGGCCAGTGCGGGGGTCATACTATCCCCTACGACGCCCCTCATGCCGGACATACTGACGATGAGTGGATGATGGGACATATTCTGATCTCCTTTTGTTGTAAATACCAACTGATTCATGGCGTGATGAGCCTGAGTTAAGCAAGGGAACTTTTTTAAAAGCACGTGGACAACCCCACCTTGTCTGTATCATACTATTCAATGAAATGAATATTGTGAACCTTGGATATACTACCCTTCGGTTTTATGTGGCGTGGTCGATTGCGTTTCTTGCCCACATGGTAGCATGGTGTGCCTGTTGTGTGGTGTCTCGACCATCGAAATGGGGGGGGCTTAACTACCGGTTGATGAAGACGATGTCGTTGTGGGCCCTGAAGGTGTCGGGTATTTCCTTGGTGATTAAGCAAGCTGAGCTTTTTCCGGCCAATGGTCCGGTGGTGGTAGTGGCCAACCATCAAAGTTACTTGGATATTATTGCCATCGTGGAGAGTGTTCCTCGTCAGGTGGCGTTTGTTGCCAAAAAAGAATTGGCCCGGCTTCCCTTTATTGGGTGGCACTTGACATTTCAAGGTCATCTTTTAATCAATCGAAGTACCCCTAAACAAGCCAGGACCCACTTGTTAAAGATGGCACCCGACATGACAGTCAAGCAAAAAGTGGTGGTCATTTTTCCGGAAGGAACCCGATCCAAAACCGGGGAATTGGGTCGATTCAAATCGGGGGCATTCGAATTGGCCCAGCAAGCAGGGGCCACTGTGGTGCCGGTATATATTCAAGGGTCTGGCCGAATTTTTGGCAAGGGGAGCCTTGGGGTCACCCCAGGTCCGTTGTCAGTGACCATTGGGCCGTCATTTTCTAGCCACTCTACAGCCGATGAGCTGAGACAAACCGTGCGGGATTGGTATGACACGGTGAAATCCAGCAGCCAAAAAGGAATCTAAAATGAGCGTCACTTTTTTTTCTATACCGCGACCCATGCACCCCCCCTTTGATCGGATTCAATTTAATGCGGTCTGGAGTTGGGCCCAAATACCTGGGGCCAAGGTCGTGTTGTTTGGGGATGAGTACGGAATAGACCAACTACTGGCCATTTCACCCGTGATCAAGCAGGTGAACATCGTGGCCCGCAACCAAAACAATACCCCGTTGGTTAACAGCCTCATCCAACAGATTGCTGCCGAAACAGATGATCAATGGGTGGCCTTTATCAATGCCGATATCGTGGTCTCTCCGGGGTTGGCATTGGCAATCGAACAAGTCAGGTCACAGCAAATTGGACCTCATGTGATGATGTGTCGACGCTGGGATACCGATGTCCCATTTGTGATTCCAACGGATGATCCCCATTGGTTTCAAACCATTTCTGATCACGTCGGGGATCAAAAAGCATTGTATGGGGCAAATGGCATTGATTTTATCCTTTTCCCCCAAGGTCTTTATGATGCCATGCCACCGTTTAGTATTGGATGGCCCGGTGCAGCCTATGATAATTGGATGGTTTGGGAGGCCCGCCGGCAAGGGGTTCCCGTGATTGAATTAACGGATCAAGTGGTGATCTTTCATCAAAACCATCCCGTACAAAAAAGTGAGCATCCCCCGGCCAAAATGAAGGAAAAATATATCAACCATTATTACATGGGAGGGTACGGGTATTGTTATGACATGAGGGATGCGACCCACCGTTTAAATCAGCGGGGGGTGGTGGAAGCACTGCCTTTTCCGATTCAGCATTGGCGTCTTCACCTCAAACGTCGGATTCAACGGGTGGTAGATGGGATACGGTTTCGATGGCGTCGTCCGATATAGATAGGTGATACCGCCGTCACTGTGATCCATCCTGGGTCATGAGGCAAGATAGTTAGACCCTGTTGGGTGGGCTTTCAACGCCAGTGGATTCGAGGCGGCAACCGACTAAAAAGTGGTCATCACGTGGTGGGCTCTAGGCTATCAATAGTCTGAAAATAATGAATGGTGTGTTTTAATCCCTCTATGAGGGGGACTTGTGGTTGAAATCCCAGCAGTTGATGGGCTTTTTGAATATCGGGTCGTCTGACTTGCGGGTCATCCATCATGCGTTCTTGCGTGATGCATGCGGAGGTAGAACCGGTCAATGACAACACATGTTGGGCCAACTCCGCCACCGTAAATTCATGGGGGTTCCCCAAATTGACCGGGCCAGGGTCATGCGAAAGGGTCATGAGTCGAATCAGGCCATCGATCAGATCGGATACGTAGCAAAACGAACGGGTTTGTTGGCCATCGCCGTAAATGGTGAGTGGGTCTCCTTGTAAGGCTTGGCGAATAAAGTTGCTCACCACGCGGCCATCATGCGGATCCATATGGGGGCCATAGGTATTAAAAATTCGTGCGATTCTGACATCTGCCAGGCCCAACCGGGCATATTCAGACACAATGGCTTCAGCCGCCCGTTTGCCTTCGTCATAAATTGCCCTTGGTCCAATGGGATTCACATTGCCCAGATAGGTTTCCACTTGCGGATGCACCAATGGGTCGCCGTACACTTCCGAGGTGGAGGCTTGTAACAATCGGGCCCCTGTTTTGGCCGCCAGATTCAATGCGTTAAGTGTGCCTTGTACGCATGTCCGATACGTCAGGATACTGTGCTCACGGTAACGTGGGGGGGATGCCGGACAGGCCAAGTTATAAATCAGGGCAATATCAGACACCATCAGTCCGTCACAAATATCCCCGATAAATAAGGTGAAGGCCTCCGATTGTTGGCAATGTGATAGGTTCTCTAACCGTCCCGTCACCAATGAATCGATCCCCACCACCTGATGCCCGTCATGCAACAACCGTTCGCATAAATGGGACCCCAAAAACCCGGCGGCGCCGGTTACCAATACACGTGTCATGATTTTTTTTGCTGGGACTGGTTGGCTTGGGTGGACACTTGAGATTTTACTTGTGATCCCAAATTCATTTGACTTCGTTTGTCTGCCAACATTTGTTGCATCTTCATTTTAATGAGGGCATCGGCCCCATCTACCCCGATCATTTTTTTTGATTTTGAAATGATCCCACTGACATCGCCCACATCTTGTTCGGACATATTGGCCTCCATTCTATTGCAACATGTTCACATTAACCCAATTATAACAGTCGATCAAATATCAATTGATTATGCATTCAAATAAATCGATGGGTAATGGATATCCAATAAGAAGACTGTAGGCGGGTTACAACTAGTATATTGATGCCATCCTGCGTGTGCCGAACGGGCCATTAATAAATTGCCTTAACAACGACTTTGAACCTTGAGATCGACTGTATCTCGACTCGCTATATGGCGTTACTCTCACCATACAAGCGGTTAGATCGAGCAAACCGCTTTGTTATGATCACACGTCTAAATCCTCAGTCCCTACTACTTGCTGAATTGACACTTGACTGGCCATGTCGTGCGTTGTTTGATTCGGTTTATGAGCCAACCCAAACAAAAAGTATCGGATTACATTGCCCAACAACTTCGTGATCATCATGGGATCGAGCATTTTTTTATGGTATCAGGAGGTGGGGCTATGCACCTAAATGACAGCTTGGGCCGCAGGTTGTCATATATTGCCCATCATCACGAACAAGCCTGTGCCTTTGCTGCTGAAGGATACGCTCGCATTCATCAGCGTCTTGCCGTGGTTAATGTTACCACCGGGCCAGGAGGTCTTAACACCTTAAATGGGGTATTTGGACAATGGACGGATTCGGTCCCAGTGTTATATTTATCCGGACAAGTCAAAACCAGTACCACCCTTTCGTCTTGTCCCCATTTGCCACTTCGACAGTTGGGAGACCAAGAAGTTGATATTGTGTCAGTGGTACGGCCATTGGTGAAATATGTGGCGATGGTGACGGACCCACAATCCATTCGGTATCACTTGGGCCGGGCCATATACGAGGCCACCACCGGTCGTTTTGGGCCCGTATGGTTGGATATCCCGATTGATGTTCAGGCTTCTTGGGTGGATCCGGATACCATGCCCGCTTTTGTTCCACCCCCATTGTCTTCTGATTCTATTAACCCAGAAATAGACCGCATTTTGACGCATCTTAAATCGGCACAACGACCGCTGCTGGTGGCGGGTCATGGCCTTCGCTTGTCGAATCAAGTGGATACATTTTTGTCGCTCCTGAGCACCTGGCAACTTCCCGTGGTCACCACCTTTAATGGCATGGATGCCGTACCAACGGATCATCCCTTATGGATAGGCAGAATTGGTACGATTGGGCAACGTGCCGGTAATTTTGCGTTGCAAAATGCCGATTGTATTGTTTTTTTTGGAACACGTAATGGCATTCGTCAGGTGAGTTATAACCACGAAAACTTTGCCAAACAAGCCACCACCATTGTGATTGACATTGATGAAGCGGAACTTCAAAAGCCGACCCTTATACCCAATGTGCCAATTTGTGCCGACTTAGGGGTCTTATTACCCGCTTTATGTCAGGTAGCCACCCCAATGGTAAACCACGACTGGCTACAATGGTGTCAAGACCGAAAAGCCGCCTTTGCATTTGATCGCACCCCTGAATACCAACATACTGATGATCTGATTAACCCATACGGGCTGGTTCATTGTATCTCGAACGCCCTGTCTGATGATGCCATTGTCGTCATGTCAAACGGGTCTGCCTGTGTATGCACCTTTCAAGTGGCCAATATTAGGTCCACCCATCAACGTTGGATCTTAAATTCGGGCAATGCATCGATGGGGTTTGAATTGCCCGCTTGTATTGGGGCTGCCCTTGAAGCCAAGGGTCGACCCGTGGTGGTCATAGCAGGTGATGGCTCGATCATGATGAATTTACAAGAGTTAGAAACCATTCGCTACCATCAGTTGCCGGTTACTATTTTTGTGATCCAAAACCAAGGGTACGCCTCCATCAAAAATACGCAACGCAATTATTTTGACGGTCATATGGTGGGCTCAACCCCGAAAAGCGGGGTCAGTGTGCCAGATTTTTTGGCAGTGGCTGCCGCATTTGGATTGGCCCACCACCGCATTGATCACCCCCAAAACCTGCTAAGCGAGGTACAACGTGTATTAGACATGAAAGGACCAGTGGTCTGCGAAGTGGTGGTGAACCCCGAGTATGGGTTTTCACCCAAGTTATCGGCACGTCAAAATCCCGATGGCAGCATGACCTCGCCTTCCCTTGAGGACATGGCCCCCTTTTTAGATCGTGACGAACTACGACGCCACATGTGGCCACCCCTTTCACCCGGTTAATCACCCATTTTTTAGTACTGCTGAGAGTATCCCATTTTTTCGGTTATTCGATACCATATAAGCAGTAGGTTCCACACAGGCAACCAAAGTGTCCAGCGGGGTGAGCGTGCCAATAATGCAAGCCATCCAGATGGAAGGGGCACCGCATGGGTAAGGGCACGGGCATGGGCTTGCCACATGTCATCATTAAAGTGATGGGTCTTACGGTGATGGATTAAAAGGGGCCATTCAAAAATATGGGTTTTCTCGGCATGTGATCGAACCATGTGGCGGCGCTCATCGACGGTCAAGACATCTGAAAATCCTTCGATTAGTCGTGACCAGCCAATCGCAAATACAGTGAGTGCAATCGATACCCAGCCACTTTCTTTTTTATGGGGGTTTCCACTTAACCCATACGGGGCAATCCAATAAAAGTGGCATGGGTACTGGGTTGCAAAACGTAATATCAGGCCCGTGTGCATAAAATATTCCCATTTTTTCCATTCTATGACAGACGGGTTAGTGGCCATTGCCCTGGGTCTTTCGCCAAATATGGTCACCCCCAGACAACTCAGGTGCCAGGTATTGTTGACAATCCAATCATGTGTACGTGAGAACGGAATGACCTGTGATGAGGTGTGCGGAATACGGTAATTTAAAAAAATAAAATCAAATCCTTTATCTAATTGTGCCATGACCTGATCGATACAATCAGGATTAATCAGCATCCCATCGCCAATTGGCCATACATAAGCGGTCTCGGGCCACGTAATCGCCTGCAGACAATTATAGTCAAACCCTTTGTTAGACTCGTTTCGACGGTATTTAAGATGAGGGTATTCCAGTGTGAGTTGTTGCACCATCGTTTCGGTATCGGTGTTGTTGCTGTTATCAGAAATATAGACGGGCAGTTGATGTCGTATAAGGCTTGGATACGCATGCCGAATAAACTGTTCAACCAATTCGGGGTGATTGCAAGTGGGAATGGCAATGGATAATCGGGCGGAAGAAAGGCTCATGGGAGGGATTGATACGACTTTAAAACCCGATGGTATGCCAACTGATGCTCTGATTGGGACTGCTGTAACCAGCAGGATGTATAATATGATATTGAATGATGAGATGAATGAAAAAAGGGCAAATAAAAACGGGCGAACCTGTTATAACGTTCTAACTGATGAATGTGACGTGATAATTTTTTTAGATACTGAATCACCTGTGCAAATAACTCGGGTTGGCCCAACTCACCAATAGCATGATAAATGCCATGCATGGTATCGATTAAGTGGTTTAGTTTGCTGAGTCGACCGACATTCGATTGGTAAAGGGTTTTTAGTTCATTCTCAATTTGTACTGATAAAAAATGAATCAACGGTATATAAACCCTGGATAATGGGTTCTGGTTATCGAGGCCCGTTGTTGTGCCTTCACGAAACAATAATAAGCTTGAAAGCGATACATGGGTTTTTTGAGATACTTTTTTTAATAACGCTACTAATCCCTCATGCCAAAAATGATATTGTAAATACCCTTGCTTTAGTGCTAACCCACCAATAGTGGTTAACTCATCTTCTGTTTTATTAAAATAATAATCATAAAAAGTATCGCCTATGACCACCACTTGTTTCTGATGGGACCAAATAAACAAGGCCGTGGATAAACTATAAATAGTCGAAGTGGCAATCAATTCTTGCAAAATACCCGAGCGATAAAAGGCAGTCGGAACGCAAATGGACGAAATACAGGTGGTACTAGAAGTGAATCCGAAATCATGAAAACAAGATACTCCAAATCGGAAATGAACCGATCCTGGCGATACGTCAAAAGAGGGTATCGAACGGTCGTTGGCCCAGCAGGATGTGTTTAAAAAAATCAGATCCGGAGACTGAGATAAGAATGGTAATAACCACACCAATGCTTGCTCCGATACCACATCATCATCCCCAAAAGTCCAGACATATGGGGTGGTCACCCACTGGGCAGCACTTAAAATACTGGTTTCAGCACTTGAGCAAAATACCGCCTGCCTCTGGTAGCGAATATAAGGGTATGCCATGGCCATTGTGGTGGCAAAGGCTTGGGTGGCATCGGTTGACTGGTTATCCGCAATTAACAATTGGACTGACGTTTCTGCTTGGGCATGGGTAATGGCACGGATCCAAGCATTGACACACCGTTCTAATTTCTGATGCCTACCAATCGTAGGAATTAAAATGGTTAATTGCATGGTAGCATCTGATTCAACGTGGAAAGAGGCATTAGGGGAAGGCACCCGCACTTAAAATGGCCTTGGGTAATGTCACCGTTTCAGTCAACCCCAGCTGGCGTGCGGCAGTTGTATCGGGCACATACCGTGTGGCGGGTGGGGCATCCGGGGATGCCTCAATGTGAACATGACCACCGGGATTGAATAGGTCACGAACCAAATGGGCCAATTCTTTCATGCAAATGGCCTGAGTGGCACCCACATTATAGGCCCTGCCTGATTCGCCCCACTGTAACAAATGGGTTATCCAATGGGCCAAATCGTTTTGATCCATATAAGACCGAATGGAAGTGCCATCCCCTTTGACCAAAATATCACGCCCATTCAAGGCATCGTGAATAAAATTGCCTATGGCAAAATGAGCCTCTCGTGGTAAGTCTCGCCCCACAAATGCAAAACAACGGGCCACCACCACCGATACGGACGATTCTGCTGCCACCAGTGCACATAAATGTTCGGCATACCGTTTGCTATTGGCATAGACGTGATGGGGATTGAGTGGATCAGGGGCCCCTTGATAGGTTTCGGACACGCCGTCAAGTTGCCAAGGTTGGGGACCGTAAATGGCCCCTGAACTGGTCAACAATACCCGTTGAATGCTACCCGATTGAGCCCACTCCAATACCCGCCGGGTGCCTTCTACGATTTGAGTGGCACGAATCATCGGGGATAAAGCTGGACCGGTCGTTGAATCGGTAGCCGCATGTATCACGTGGGTGACATCTTGGGCCGGTGGGTATGTAAGGGGGTCTAGAATATCGCCAGCTAGGATAGTGAGGCCCTTAATAGCAGCCAAATCGGGACACTCACCTTTGAATCGATCGGGGTGCCGGGATAAAATCGTGATGTTGCTGGTTAATGGTGATGGATTCGCTATCCAATACCTCAATAAAGAACGCCCAAAAAACCCAGTACCACCCGTTAAAAACAATGTCATTGCTAACGAGATAACACCTTCCATCGGTTATCCAGCATCTCAATTCGCTTGTCATCCTCTGAAGCGATCAGGTGATAATAGGACCGCTTGTTCTTCAACCACAACAATTCAAAATAGACGGCTTTTAATAATGCTTCTTCAATATTGGAAATGCCCAACGAATCGCTGGAAAATAAAATTTTTCGGGTCTCAAATCGGGTTAAATAAGCACGATTAATCTCGTTTAGCATGGGTAATGCATCGATTGAGACCGCCCCGCCCACCACCATATCAAGCCCCGCTTTCTGACATGCCTGACCCGTCTTGATACAATATTGTGTCATCTTATCGGTATTGATCCCGTCCCGGCCCCAACCAAGTGATCCCGAGAAATCCACCCGACCAAATACCACCCCATTGAGTCCGTTGGGTTGCTTGGCCTGTAACAACATGCGATCCAATTCATTAAAAGCCGTAATGGTTTCAATGTTGAACAAAAACTCCACATCTTCTTGCTCTTGATGGGTATACACCTTGTTTTTTGCCTCAATAAATTTTGACAGTGCGTAGGGCGTTTCAACCATGGGCGCAATAATATAATCGACTCCAATTTGTTTGCTTTCGATTAAATCTCGAATTGCCTCGCACCCCCCAATTTTTAACGCTATCTTTAAATCGGCCCGACGGGCAATTTCAATCAAACGCAATAATTCATCGGTTCGGGTGCCCTCTGCCTCGAACTCTGCTTTCACCCCTACCACACCGTAGTCTTCTTTTAACATTTTCAATGTTTCAAGCATGTTTTTTTCGAGTTGATTCATGGAAAGCTCCTAATATTTTTATTGTGTTTGTGATTTAAAATGTGAGTATTAGCCATCAATAGTTTTACATGACAGTCCTCCATAATCAACCTTTAATTAAATGAAAAAACAACGGTTAAACATAACCTAAAAACATAGCCGAATTGCACAGATTTAGTTAGTAGCGTCAAGGGTTATCTCACCTGTAGGCACATTGACGACACGCATTAGGGTCATCGACAACACGATATATCTGAATATTTTGACTTCTTTTTTCCCCAACTTCTCCCTCTCATGGCGGGAGGATCTTAGGAAAAAGCTAGCAAAGTTGTTGATCATTATTACTGACGTTCATGGTCACAGAAGTCATTATTGTATCCAAAAAAATCATTAAAAACAGGTTTGCTGCAACACGGTAACCGATAAGCGATGCATTGTTTAAATTATTGTATTGTGCCAACTCAGAGATGGGTGTTATCTCCATACGACCTGCCCTGAATGCCGTCCACTCTTAGCGGACATTTGCCTCCGATGCATTGACATGGCTCAACCTCTCATGAAAGTCATGCGAAACGACTTGTCACCTGCTGAGTTGTCATACCCGCTATTAACAGACTTTACGATAAATGCTAGAGTTCCGCACCATGAAAGTTGTCATATTAGCAGGGGGATTGGGTACCCGTTTGTCCGAAGAAACCCATCAAATACCCAAGCCAATGGTTGAAATTGGCGGTCGCCCCATACTGTGGCACATCATGAAGCAGTATGCCCAGCATGGTTGCTCGGACTTTATTATTTGTTGTGGCTATAAAGGTTATGTGATCAAAGAATATTTTGCCAACTACTTGGTTCATATGTCAGATGTGACCTTTGATTTGGGCCAAAACAGCATGAAAATTCACCGCCAAGGGTCAGAAAATTGGAACGTAACACTCATCGATACTGGCGATCACACTCAAACAGGTGGGCGTCTTAAACGGGTGGCCCCCTACTTAGAAAAAGACGAGGCTTTTTGCTTCACCTACGGTGACGGGGTATCGGATGTCAACATTCGGGCCCTTATTGACTTTCATCACCAACATGGACGATGGGCCACTGTTACCGCCACCATTCCCCCCGGTCGATTTGGGGCCCTTGCCTTGGATGAGCATCATCGCGTCACGTCCTTTATAGAAAAACCAATGGGGGATGGGCATGATGGCATCTTATGGGAAGCCCAGCCATTGGAAACATTGGCACGATCGGGTCAGCTAATGGCCTATCAACATCGGGGATTCTGGCAACCCATGGATACCTTGCGAGATAAAATGGTGCTAGAAGGATTGTGGCAATCAGGAAAAGCCCCTTGGAAATGTTGGGCATAACCCCCGGTTTTTGGCAAAACCGACGCGTATGGATCACCGGTCACACCGGCTTTAAGGGGTCATGGTTGTCACTGTGGCTGCAACAGTTGGGTGCCATTGTGGGAGGATATGCGTTAGCACCGGTTTCTTCTGACGCCATTTTTTGTGTGGATAGGGTGGGGGAAGGAATGACGTCATGCATTGGGGATATCCGAAATCTGACGCATGTACTTGAGAGCTTGCAGGACTTCTCACCTGAGATTGTGTTTCATATGGCGGCCCAACCATTGGTTCGGGATGCCTACCATCATCCTGTGGATACTTATCAAGTCAACCTCATGGGTACGGTACATGTATTAGAGGCGGTGCGTCAGGTCGCATCGGTTAATACCGTGATAGTGGTAACCACCGACAAGTGTTACCAGAACCACGAATGGCCTTGGGGATATCGCGAAACCGATGCATTAGGGGGGCATGACCCTTACAGCAATAGCAAAGCGTGTGCCGAACTGGTGGTCTCGGCGTATCGGTCGTCGTTTTTCAACCCCCAAGGAAGGGTTCGAATAGCCAGTGTGCGAGCCGGCAATGTGATCGGGGGCGGTGATGTATCCGTCGACCGATTGATCCCTGATATTGTTCGATCCATTCAAGAGGGATCCCCCCTGTCCATTCGCTACCCGGATGCCATTCGACCATGGCAACATGTGTTGGAACCATTACGGGGTTATCTCATGCTGGCGGAACGATTGCACGGTGACCACGCCTTTGAAGGGGCGTGGAATTTTGGTCCTCATCCAACTGATGCGGCGTCTGTTCGTACGATTGTGGATCAGTGTCGCTCGCTGTGGGGCGGTGATTGGGAACCTTGGAACAGTACGGCGGCCCCCCATTTTCATGAGGCTGGGTATTTAAAACTGGATAGTTCAAAAGCCCAACATATGCTGGGATGGTCACCGGCGTTGTCATTACAAGAAACGTTAAAATGGGTGGTGTCCTGGTATCAATCAGCCCCCAACTTGCCACCTCGTACTGTAACCTTACAACAGCTCATTGACTATCAAGAAAGGGTCGCAGAATGACCAATCAGTCTGATCTCATTCGTCAACAAATCCACTTGCTAGTGAAACAATATGCCGAATTGGAACTGGTGCCTACTCCCTTTGTTCCGGGTGAGACCCCCATTCCACCATCGGGCAAACAATTGGATGATCGCGAATTATCTTATATGGTAGATGCCTCATTGGATGGGTGGTTAACCACGGGCCGATTCAATGAGCAATTCGAAACCAAACTGGCTTCCTTTTTGGGCGTTAAACACCTTATCACGGTCAATTCGGGTTCGTCTGCTAATTTGGTGGCCATGTCGGTCTTGACCTCGCCTCGATTAAAAGACCGAGCCATTCAACCAGGCGATGAAGTCATTGGGGTAGCCGCTGGGTTTCCCACGACAGTTAATCCCATCTTGCAAGTGGGGGCTATTCCCGTCTTTGTCGATGTCGAGCTGGGTACTTACAATGTCAATGTGACCCAATTAGAAGCGGCCATTGGGCCCAAAACCAAGGCCATTATGCTGGCTCACACACTGGGAAACCCGTTTAATTTGGATGTGGTCACTGCGTTGTGCCAACGACATGGGCTGTGGCTAATTGAAGACTGTTGTGATGCCCTTGGCAGCACCTATCGAGGCCAAATAGTAGGATCGTTTGGCGATATTGCAACATTGAGTTTTTATCCGGCACACCATATCACCATGGGTGAAGGTGGGGCCGTGTTTACCAATCAGTTACAGCTGATCCGAATCGCCGAAAGTATCAGAGATTGGGGCCGTGATTGTTTTTGCCCACCCGGAAAAGATGACACTTGTGGCAAACGTTTTGGTTGGCAATTGGGGGAATTACCTTATGGCTACGACCACAAATACACCTACAGTCACTTAGGATACAACTTAAAAATTACTGATATGCAAGCCGCCTGTGGATTGGCCCAGCTAGAAAAAGCACCCCGTTTTATCCAACAGCGTCGCGATCACTTTGATTATTTACATCATCGCTTGCTTCCACTCAGCGACCAACTTATTTTACCCACGCCTACCCCTGACTCTCATCCCTCATGGTTTGGATTTCCCATTACCATTCGACCCGACGCCTCTTTAACACGATTGTCTTTATTAACCCATTTGGATTCTCATCGCATTGGCACCCGGTTATTGTTTGGGGGCAACCTGACACGGCAACCCTATATGCAAGGAAGACCCTATCGCACAGTCGGTTCGCTCTCTGTTACCGACACCATTATGTCCCATACGTTTTGGGTGGGGGTTCAACCTGCATTAAGTATCCCGATGTTGGATATGGTGGCCGACACCATTACCGCATGGTGTCAGAAAGCATTGAAATAGTGGCCTCATTGCTATTGTTGGGTGCCTCGGGTGTGATTGCCACTGCTATTCGCCAGACATTTGAATCACATGGCTATCTGGTTATCGGAACCGGCCGAAAGATGGGTCCTGGTGTCAATGTAATATGGGACCCCTTTGTCATGGACGACGTCCCGATGCCCTTGCGTCAGGCTGGCTTATTTGATGCTGTTTGTTGGGCACAGGGTACCAATTTAAATGATTCGATTACCCAATTTAAATGGGAAGCCCATGAGCAATTGTACCGTGCCAACGTTGGATTTATCTTATTGACCTTGTCACACTTATTGTCACATCACTTATTAAGTACCCCCGCTCGTTTGTGCGTGATTAGTTCAATATGGCAACACTTGTCACGACCTCAAAAATTATCTTATTCCATCAGCAAATCGGCCCTGCAAGGCTTGGTCATGTCATTGGTTGCCGACCTTGGCCCGAAAGGGCATCTGATTAATGCGGTGTTGCCCGGTGCCATTGACACCCCCATGACCAGGGCCGCGTTAACCCCTGAACAACGGGATCGAATCGAATCTGAAACACCCTCCCAGCAATTGGTTGGACTGGATTCGGTGTCCCAAGTGGTGTGGGCGTTGTGTGCCCCAACCAATACCGGAGTATCAGGACAATTTATTACGTGTGATGCAGGATTTTCAAATGTCCGACTACTATGAATTGATTGTCCAGTCTAGTATCCGGCACTATCCCGTTCGCATTGCGTCACATCATGGCAGTGTTGTATCTCAAGATGGTCCGACAATGCTTGTGGTGGATGATACCGTGGCCTCTGTTTACCCCGCCTACGCCCATGGGTTTCGGGTCAAGGCCACCGAATCTTGCAAAACACTGGATTCCGTTGCCCGCATGATTGAAGCCCTCAGGGACCATGGTGCCACACGGGAAACCCACCTATGGGCAGTTGGGGGAGGTATCATCCAAGATGTTAGTACGTTTTTTGCCTCGGTGTACATGCGAGGTATCCAGTGGACCTATGTACCCACCACCTTGTTGGGGATGGTGGATTCTTGTATTGGAGGCAAGTCTTCGCTTAATGTAGGGCCATATAAAAACATCGCAGGTAATTTCTATCCACCCCACGCCATCATCGTCAACCCACTGTTTTGCCGCACATTGTCCCGTATCCAATTAATTGATGGACTCTGCGAAGCTGTCAAGATTTGTTTTGCAGGAGGTGATGCGTCATTTCAACAGTATCGGCATTTGTTTTTTGATTCTGTTTCTTCTCCGTTGTCTGATTCACAATTAAGTATGCTAATTCAATTATCGCTTGAAACCAAAAAAACAGTGATCGAACAAGATGAGTTTGACCAGGGTCCACGCTTGATGTTGAATTTTGGACACACCTTTGGACACGCATTGGAGGGTGCCACAAGGTATCAGATCACCCACGGGGTAGCAGTGGGGTTGGGTATCTTAATGGCCATTGAATGGTCCCACCATAGCGGTCTATGTGACCGATCTCATCCTCGGGTGGCAGCATTATGGCAATACCTTACCACCCTATTAATGGGTTGGATGGATCGTCCACCCCATACCACTGACTTGCTTGATACGGTATGGGCCTGCTTTGAATCGGATAAAAAACATACTGCCACACACTGGCAGGTGATTGCGTGTCAAGCAGATGGCTCACTCGCCCGCTATCCGATTCCTAAAACCACTGAAACCCAACGCATGTTGTATCATGTAATCGACCGGATTCTCACCGCTTATTTGTAATCGCTTTATCACATGGGCTTTTATTTCATTATTCGACCCAATATGATACCCTGTTTGTCTACTTGCCGTACCATGTCACAACATGGAAATTCATGTCCAAAATGCAGCTAGACTGGTGTCCACCAAACCCCTGCAAGGGGGGTGTGTAATAGTGGCCTCATCGCAACCGCTCACCAATTAGGTAAGCAACAAGGTGATCATAAAATGGGGGGAAGAATCAATGAATACACGGATAACGGGTACTTCATCATATCGGGAGATGGCCGTCACATGTGCTGATATCATGGAATTGATGTGTAAGGGCTTGGATACACTAAGCCACACACTATGCGTGGCCACCTTATGCCCCAGCATGCGATCATGCCTGGGCTGGGTCATGCGAGATGATGAGGCATCGCCTTCGTTTCATACATTACGCCTGACCATCCATTACACCACAGAATGACATCACACCCTTTCGAGTAGCCATCTAGGAAAAGAAAAAGAGGGAAGGGCTGCCTCATTGAAAATGATACAGTATGCTCAACAGAGGTTGGATGATCCGGAATCCCTCGGCATCAACTTGATACCATTCAAAGAGGTCGAGTGACGTGCATCACGTGTGCTCATACCCAATCGATCATAAGATAAGAACGGTTATTTTAACCCCGTCACCATTGTCATCGAATAGGGATCGCCACATTGTTTGGGAGTAGGATCTTTTTGGGGATCCTCACCCGAAGGAACGTGGCAATAGCCAACTCAATGCTGCATTCTGTCTATCCGAATCATTCAATAACTGGTGATACCCCACCCATACCGGCATAGCTCATACCATCCGGTCTGTTTCTATTTTAGTCAGCTTGCACCAGCAACACCCAAGGCAGCCGATGGCCTAATAGATGCAATGTGGCTAGTATTGCGGAGGCAAATCCCGCCACTAATAGACAGCCGCACCTTAACTATCCCCTTACCCTTTATCCCCACGCACGATCGGCATACCCAGTCGCCCTATGACACCTTACGCCTCATGCACCGCATTGAGCCAACCTCTATTTTCCACGCTCCTGCCTTAGCACCTCACCACCCAATGGGGGATTCGTTTGGTTGTAACTGGTGATGTAAAAAACAGTATGACATAATGCCTCTTTCTATGATTATACGTCGCCCTATTTCATTGGCTTCGATTATTGCCACCGCTCTCCCCATTTCCTTAACCCTATTATGGGTGTTTTGGGCCAACAGTGGTCCTGTCCAGTGGTTTGATAATGGGTATTTGTTAACCCGTGCCTCTGACTCTCCGGTGATACTGTGGTCTCAATCCCATGCCTCTCACCCTTTTTATCATGCGATCTCAGTCTTAACCTATCGATTGGCAGGACCCCATGGCGTTGCCTACTTAAATGCGGCCTTATCGATCCCACTGGCCATCTGTATCTTCTGGTTGGCTCGCACCCTGCGTTTGTCGCATTTACATGCCTCACTGGCCACGGTGTCTGTCTTGCTTACCAACAATGTGTTCTGGTCTGCCACTAAAGTTGAGGTTTACACCCTCCACTTATTGTTGTTATTCGGCGTCCTAACCCTCGCCCTTCAACCCCATCTTCGCCGTTGGCAACCATTGGGGTTGGGGTTTTTAGCTGGCCTTGCCATTGCCACCCACCAACAAACTATTTTTCTATTGGCACCATTGGCACTTTGGATCATCATCCAGCGACCCCGTTGGATCATGGGAGGACTCACCGGCCTGATGGTAGGATTATGGCCTCTTTTGCCGCCCCTCTTTACTGCCCCCACCCCCCTTTGGGATACCATCCGACACCTGGCTTATGGGTATCAAGCGGGTCATGAAAGCGAGCTGGTTGCCTTTCGTTTTGATCGCATCGCCCATGGTCTCCCTCATGTGGCACTGTTACTGGTGTCATTGGTTGGGTTACCAATCGGGGGACTCCTCGCCAAGCAACCCACTACCGCCACCCGTTTGTTGTGGTGGACAGGGGTAGTCAATGGGGTGTTTTCAATCTCCCTTAACTTTGCCGATCGATTTCAGTTTTTTTTGCCAGGTGCTGCACTCTTTGCGTTACTTGGAACATATTCGGTTTGCCAAGCGGGCTGGTTTCGTCGTCATACCCGTTTAGGACCGGTTATCTTGATTGGGTTGGTGTGCTTGGCCCCCTGTATTAGTATCGGGATTTGGCTCATGCAGCGTGCCCAATGGATCGTGTTGCCCCAACACCGTTTTTCTTTGCCGTATCGCCATAATACCCGTTATTTTATGGTTCCCTATCTCAAGGACACATCCGCCCGGCAATTTGTAGAGAGGTATCAGACAGTGGTGCCCATTGGTGCCATGGTGGCAGCGGATTACAGCATTTTAGCCGCCTTGCGTTCAGCCCAAGTCGCTGGCCTATTTCAAGGCCGTGATATCGTGGACATGACGTTACTGGCTCCCGATGATACCGTCCGTGATGCCACCGCCATTCACTCCCGTGATGGGGCGACGCTACTCCCCCTACAATATGCCGATCCTGCCACCCCCACCGTTGACCCTCGTGAGATATTAAAAGAAACAGTGTATGCGGTCCGATTTGAATCCGTATTGGCCCCCTGGTATCACCTCGTGCCCCAGCCAATCGGATGGGTTGGGCATAAAAAATGACACCCCCATCGTTTTTAGGTATCCGTCGTCGCTGGTTTTTTTCCCCCACCATCTTGTGGGGGGGCCTCATCCTGTCCGTCTTGGGCTGGATGTTTTGGGCCATCTCTGGACCGGTTCAGTGGTTGGATAGTGGAACGTATTTGGTGGAAGCGGCTCATCTGCCCCTGCTGGTGACCAACCAAACCCCTACGTTTCATCCCTTTTATCACATGCTCACGGTGATCATGCACCGACTGATAGGTCCAACCGGTGTCACCCACCTTAACTGGGCCTTATCCATCCCATTGGTGGCGGTGATCATCGGGCTATCCCGTGCCATCGGTCTGAATCAACCTGGCACCTATGTGGCGGTGGTGGCTGTTCTTCTGGTTAACAATCTATTTTGGGTGGCCACCAAAGTGGAGGTGTACACCCTTCATTTGTTACTCATATTATCCATTTATTGGGTTGCGTGCTTACCCCTCACACCATGGCGACGGTTTGGGTTGGGCCTGTTAGGGGGACTGGCACTGTCTACCCATCAACTCACGTTTATCCTTTGTTTGCCATTGGCGGCATGGTTGCTTTGGAGCGACCGGTGGCGGATATGGCCCATTGTACTGGGGGCTGTACTCGGACTTTTTTCCATTTACCCTGCCTTTGTGGGCACCCCCTATTCGTTGATTGATACCCTTTTGTTTTTAATGGCCAAACGCTTTCCCAATATGCCCGCTGAAACCGAATTGTTTCGGTTTGATCTCATGAGGGCCGGGCTTCCTTATATCCTGCTTCTCATTCCATCTTTGATTGGGTTTCCCCTTGTTGGCTTGATCCCGACACGGTTCAGACGTACCCACTGGTTATTATGGACGGCCGCCCTATTCAATCTTTTGTTTGCCATCTCATATGACGTACCGGATCGGTTTCAGTTTTGTTTACCTGGGATGGCGATCTTCGCGATATTAGGCACCCACACGTGGTGCAATTGGTTCCCATTGCAGTCTTCCTTCCGCCATGTGATCACCCTTTTTTGTGTGTTCATTCCGCCTCTGGCGGCCGGTACGGTATATGGGCTGACGATCATGCATGTGGTGACACTGCCCAAGCATAAGGTTAGCCTCCCATTTAGACAGGATGTTCGGTATTTTATGTTGCCCTATTTGAAAGATAACTCGGCCCTTCAGTTGGTCACCGCATATGAGAAACAAGTGCCCAAGGGGTCTATGGTATTGGCTGATCGCACCATTTTAGAGGCCTTCTTATCGGCCCAAGAAATCGGTCTTTTTAAAGGACGCATATTAGTGGATATCGATGCGTTGGCCTGTCAACCCGACTTTAAGGCCACGCACACCGTCCCAACCCGTTATGGCTTGGCACTCTCAGTCCCACCCGTTGCAAGCACGTCGACCACCTACCCCC
>RGUG01000011.1 GCA_010027915.1 bacterium
GGCCGCCGCATTTTCGAGTTCCAACAAGCGGGTCTGAAGGCGATTGGCAGGCCCTTTAAATCCCCCCGCTTCTAGGACAGAAGCCGTTCGTTTCATATACGTATAATTACCTTCAGCCGCTGTCACCGCAGCATCGGCCAAGGCATTGGCACTGGCCACTCGACCCTCTTGCCACAAAAAGCGTGCCAAATACGCATCCACCATTGGCAACCGAAGCCGCGGCGTTAACAAGCCTTTTAAGGCTGCTTTTTCAAGTTCGGTGCGCTGATCCGCCGGTCGGTTTAATTTTTCATACAACAAACTGGCCATATAGTGAGGTCGAGGGTCATAGGGTGCCGATGACGATTGCCGGGCATACCCCTCCAACGCACGGGCCCACTGTTGATTGCCCTTGTCGTATAACGTTTGCAAATCAGGCTGGGTCCAGTTGATCGCATACTGGGTAAGGGCTCGTCTCACGATTAAACCAAAGGCTTGTCTCTGCTTAATCTCCTTTACCTTGGGGATTTCAACCGTCATGTTCAGGGTAATCGGACGAGACTTGGGCGTGTGTGCCGTCACCCGTACAATATACCAACCCAACGGGGTCTCGATCACCGGACTCACCGTTTGCAGGGGCAAGGCATGCATGGCACGCTCCAATACCAAGGGCAACTGATGGGCATCTGCCGTCTGTTGGGATAAGCCCACCACCATCGGCAGTTGGCCGGCCACGGCCTGTGACAACAGACGATCAAACAGGGTCCCCTTGGCCAGTTGATCCGACAAGGCCTTGGCCCGAATGGCGCCATTCATGGTCGACGAATAGGGGATAAACAAGGCATCATAGGTGAGCAATTGGTATTGGTTCATCACATCTTGGTCGGTCATCACAATGGCATCATTCACCCGATTCAAATAAAGCTGAATGGTCAGATTTTTTTTCATGTTGGCCAACACCGTGTCGTAAGGAATGCCTTGTTGTTTGAACAGCTCTTTTAAGGCCTTAAGGGACGATACCTTGTATTTTGTCTGCAAGTTGGCCATGCTAACATCCATTTCAGCCCCACTCGGCTTTAATCCCAATTGGGTGGCCTCATACAAAAAAACGGAGGCATTGACCGTATAATCCAAAGCGGCCATCTGAACCGACTCAATAATTTCAGGGTCATACAACCCATTAGGGTCAATTCGGTACTGTTGCAACAAGTCAGACAACTGAACCATATACAACGACGCATCAATGTTAATCGGTCCAAGCGAGCCAATCGACGGATCGTCAGACACCGCCCGGGGTGCCTGATTCACCATCACCAATCCCGCACCCAACGAGGCCACCATGGCCACCACCACGACACCGGCGAACCAAGGGGCAAACCGACGAAAAAATGACAACATCGACTGTGCTCCTTAGTATTGTTTCACGGTTTTTGACACCGACAAATACGCTCCAAAAACCCCCAAAATCGTCCCCAACGCAAAAACCGTCAAGCGAATCATGTTAAGGGTCACCGAATCATACAACATGGGAACAAACGGCACACTTTCTTGAAATTTAACCACCAACAACGAATACCCAAACGATACAAATGAAATGGCAATAATAGCCCCAATGATCCCAATGATGAGGCCTTCAATGATAAACGGCCAACGAATAAACGATACCGTCGCCCCCACCAACTGCATGATGCTGATTTCATCTTGCCGGGCAATCACCGTTAACCGGATGGTATTGACAATGATCAAGAGGGTGGCCATGGTCAATAAACTGACCAACAGGATACCCGCAATACGGGTATACTTAGAAAACGTGGCAATACGATGGGCATATTCACCCATTTCACTCACATGGTCCACCTGGGGCAACGCCCGAATTCGGGTAACCAAGGGGGGAATTTGTTCGGTATCTGACACCGTCAAACGAAACGAGTGGGGCAATGGATTGTCACTTAAGATATTGCCCAGTTTGATGGTAGGAAAGCTTTTTTGAAAGGTTTTCCAAGCCTCATCTCGGGATATAAACGTGACCTTCCGAACAGATGGCATGGCCTCAAATTGGGTTTGCAGGGCTTTCGATTCGTCGGAAGACACCGAGTCTTTAAGGTAAACCCGAACCTCTAATTTGGATGAAAAAAAACTGGATAAATTAGAAATATTGGCCGAAATCAACAAAAAAATACCAAAAATAACCAACGAAACCGAAATCGTGGCAATGGAAATGGCGATCATGAGTCCTGAACGGCGAATACTAATGATGGCTTCTGAAAAAAAGAAAATAAAATCCCGTATCATGCGCTGTACAATCCCAATTGCTCATCCCGAATAATACGGCCTTGTTCTAAGGCCACCACCCGCTTACGAATATCATCCACAATGGCTTTGTTGTGGGTGGCCACCACCACCGTGGTTTGACGGGTATTGATTTTACTGAGCAATTGCATGATTTCCCAGGAGGTGTCCGGATCAAGCGAGCCCGTCGGTTCATCCGCCAACAACACGGGCGGGTTGTTCACAATGGCACGGGCAATACAAATCCGCTGTTGCTCCCCTCCCGACAACTCAGACGGGTAATGGGACATTTTTTGCTGCAACCCTACCAACTCTAATACCTGGGTCACCTGTCGGCGGATGCGGGCACGGCTAAAATGCATCACACGCAAAGCAAACGCCACATTTTCATACACCGTACGCCGGGGTAATAATTTATAATCCTGAAAAATAACCCCAATGCTGCGACGCAAATACGGCACTTGCTTGGGTGATAACCCACTTAACGCAATGTTATCGATGTAAATATCCCCCGAAGTGGGAACATCCGCCCGATACAACATATTCAATAACGTGGATTTACCAGCACCCGATTGGCCCACCAAATAAACAAATTCATTGCGATTGATGTGTAATTCAATGTCTTCTAAGGCCACAAACCCATTGGGATACACCTTGCGTAAGCGCTTGATACGTATCATGACTGGGTACCCAAGGCATCCAAAATCCGGCTCACAATGGCAGAAGGGGTAAAGCCAAAATAACCTGCCAAGTCATGGGCAGGGGCACTGAGTCCAAACCCATCGATGGAAATGGCCAGACCCTCTGACCCAATCCAACGGTGCCACCCAAACGACGATTGGGCTTCAATCGACACCCTCAATGCACCGGACGGACCCAACACCTCGCGCTGATAATCGGGTGATTGTTGCATAAACACCTCCCAAGACGGCATGCTAACCAACTGACACCCCACCCCTTCGGTGGCCAGCAAATCGGCCACCGACACCGCCAGATGAACCTCTGAACCCGTGGCCAACACCACGACCGTTGCCTGGGGTGCTGAGCGCATCACATACGCCCCCCTTAAGGCCCCGTCCATACTGGTAAGACCCGTATCAGGCAAGCCTTGCCGCGACAAGACCAATGCCACCGGACAGTCAGATTGCAAGGCCGCACACCATGCCGCTTTGGTTTCGGTACCATCCGCCGGCCGATACACCGTCAAGCGGGGAATGGAACGTAAGCTCGCCAAGTGTTCGACTGGCTGATGGGTCGGTCCATCCTCGCCCAAAAAAAGACTATCGTGGGTCAATTGATAAACCACCGGCAAGCCCATCATGGCCGCCAACCGAATGGCATTTTTCATGTAATCGGAAAACGTCAGAAAGGTCCCACAAAAAGGGTGGGCATGCCCACCCAAGGCCACCCCCGAGCAAATGGCGGCCATGGCAAACTCACGAACCCCAAACTTAATATTACGCCCCTCCCAGTGGCCGGGTGTACACGCCGAATAAGCCGTCATCCACGTACTATCCGAACAAGACAAATCCGCCGACCCTCCCACCAAGGGGGGGTAATGGGCCGCCACCGTTTGAATCACATGGTGTGACGCCACCCGAGTGGCCACCCCGGATGGGATGGTCATCGCACGAACCGCAGCCAGCGTATCGGATAACGCCGGATGACCAGACCGATGAGGAGGGATCGAATGACCGGACTTGGCCAGTTGTGCCTCCCATTCCGCCATCATGCGAGCGACCCCTTCATGGTGTTGTGCCATAATAGGGGCCACCTCATTTGACACCCAAAACGGGTCGGTAGGGATCCCCAATCGATACTTGGTGGCCTTGGTTTCCTCAGGACCCAACGGCTTACCATGCACCTCGCTGGTACCTGCCACCGCACTGCCTTTGCCAATGACGGTCCGTGCAATCAACAAAGTCGGACAACCCGTTCGCTGGCGGGCCGCCACCAATTCCGTGGCAATCGCCACCTCATCATGACCATCGACCGACGTGACAAACCACCCATAAGCACGGTACCGTGAGGCCACATCTTCGGTAAAACAGTCCGAAATAGGGCCATCCAAACAAATCTCATTGGCATCATAAATCACAATCAAATTGTCTAACTGCCAATGTCCCGCCAGTGATGATGCCTCACTGGACACCCCTTCCATCAGACACCCATCCCCCGCCAACACCACCACCTGATGGTCGATCAGAGAGGGATCCAGCTGGGCACCCAAGCGTTTGGCTTGCAAGGCCATCCCCACCGCTGTAGCCAACCCTTGCCCCAAGGGACCTGTGGTGGTCTCCACCCCAACCACCTCCCCGTATTCGGGGTGGCCCGCAGTGGGTGAATGCAACTGACGAAACCGTTGAAGATCGGATCGGGACAAGGGAAAACCCGCCACATGCAAGGCCGCATACAAACCAGCCGAACCGTGCCCAGCCGACAATACAAACCGGTCACGATTAATCCATTCTGGGTGATCAGGGTGAATGCGCAAGAAAAACCCATATAACACAGCCAATATATCCGCACAGCCCAAGGGCAAGCCTGGATGACCCGAACGGGCCGCATCGATGGCATCCAAGGACAAGGCACGAATGGATTGTGCCAGGGGATGAACCGAGGTAAAGGGCCTCATGGGGGGGTTACTTGAGTTGAAAATTGACGGTGTCGTTGGTTCCATAATTGAATATCACTTACAAAGAAAAGTACCATTAACCCCATCAATATGGCAAAAAAAACAGTGCCCATTTTTTTTTCAAGCACAGGGGATAAGGGTTTTCCCCTCACCGCTTCTAATACAATCATCACAACATGTCCCCCATCCAATACTGGGATGGGCAATAAATTAAACACACCCAACCCAATGCTAATCACACATAATAGGGTCAAAAAAGGCACGATGCCCTGCTGATACCCATACGACCCCACTTGGACCATCCCCACCACCCCCGTCATCTCAGACCACTTCACTTTGCCTGTGACCAACCACTGAATGGATTGAAGGGTTCGCCCTGCGGTTTGCCACGTGGCACGGGCCGCCCCCGTCACAATCTGAGAAGGTGAGGCAGGGGTCTTGGTCTTTTGCCACCCAAATGTCACCCCCATCATCACACGGTCTCCCTTTTGGACAGGGGTCAGTGACACGGGCACCAAGACACCGTTTCGGCGTACCGTCACCGTTAACGGACGGGCACCCCATGATTGAAGGGGACGCATGACGTCACGGGCCACATCCGTGACCGGACGTTGGTTCAGTGCCACAATAAGATCCCCGCGTTGGAGGCGATTCATGGCCGGCATGTCAGGGGTCACAGATTGAATAACCGGAGAGGGAACCAGTTGGCCCACCCATGCAAACAACCCCAAAAAAATCAAAAAACCAAGTAATAAGTTGGCAACTGAACCCGCCAAAATCGCCGCCAGCCGGCGCCCCAATGGGGTATCCCGATAAGCCGTACCATTGACCGGACCGTCGATATCCTCATCATCATCCATTCCCACAATATGTACCGACCCCCCAATCGGGAACAACCGCCACGAATACCGAATATGACGCCACGTCACATGAATCAAGCGTGGGCCCATCCCAATCGAAAATTCACTCACTGCCATCCCACCCCACCGTGCCACCAACAGGTGACCCATTTCGTGGACAAATACAATCAGATTAAACGCCAAAAAAGTGGCCAAATACCCCATCATACCGGACCCTCAGCTGAATCATCCCGAAGGCTCTGACGCAACGTCCGGTTCATGTCGTTTAACTCATGCTCGGGGTCAATGCGGTGATGGCGACAAAACGAGACCAATTCCATTAATAACGACCCTACCACTGGACCCGGGTTATCCGAGGTGGCACACAACGACACCCACTGTGCCAAGGCCTCTGGGGTTCCCGATGGAACCGACACACCAGACGCATCCGCCAATGATTGTAACTTTACTTGCTGGCTAAGGGCCGGCAACTGCTTAGGGATATGATCCACGGGATGACGAGAGGGTAACGACTGTTTTTCTTGGGCTTTGATCAGGGCCCACTGGGCCACCACCTCGTCAGCGGTGCCTGCCTTGGCATCCCCAAACACATGGGGGTGTCGCCGAATCATTTTTTGGTTGGCGGCCTGTGCCACTGCTTCAATATCAAACCAGCCATGCTCTTGGGCCAACTGGGTGACCAATGCCAACTGAAACAACACATCCCCCAATTCTTCTTTCAATGAGGCCGGATCCCCTTCTTGCATGGCGTCGGCCAATTCGTACGATTCTTCAATGATATAAGGGGCCAAACTTGCCAAGGTCTGTTCTTGATCCCAGGGGCACCCACCGGGCCCCCGAAGGCGGCGTGTGGTGGCCAGTAATTGATCCACACCCACCGACACGCTATACCGACTGACGACGGAAGAAGGTTTCCCGCTCTTCCTGATTCATCCCCCGCTCCAAGGATGATTTCTCACCTGATTCAATCAACACACTCGACGGCGTAAACAAAAAAATATTCTCCCCGATTTTCATCATGTGACCATTGATGGCATACGCCGTACCACATACAAAATCAATCAGTCGCTTGCCTGATTGGTTATCCAAATGTTTGAGGTTGATAATAACGGGCTTGTTGTCGCGAAGATGGGTGGCAATTTGGAGTGAATCTTCATAAATCCGGGGTTCTTCTACCTTGATTTCAGCCGAAGGGAAAGACCGTGTGGTGGGGGATACCGCAATCAATGGCTTGCCCGCCCGCAAGGGAGATGGCTGAGAAGGGGAGGGGCGTTGGGGAACGTCGAATTCTTCCTCTTCTGCAAACCCAAAAAAATCTTTTACTTTTTGACCCAGTGTCATGAAACCTCCTCCACAGGTTGTGAATACAACCGACTACCCAATCGAACCACAGTGGCCCCTTCTTGAATGGCCACCATAAAATCATGACTCATCCCCATGCTTAACTGCGTACACTGGGAATGAGCCGAGCGAATGGTTTGCCAAATAGAAAACGCCTCCCTGAAATACGATCGATTGGCATCAGGTACCTCAGAGAATGGTGTGACGGCGATTATACCGATGATCTGCACATTTGGAAACGACCAGATTTTTGGATGAGAGGCCAACAATTCTTCAGCCAGAAACCCGTGCTTTTGTGGCTCTCGTCCTGCATTGAGTTGAATATAGCCCGTGATCACCCGATCCGAACGCTCGAGGTGGGCTTGCAATGCCGCCAACAATGACCAGCGATCAATCGCATGAATGCAGTCAAAAAGGGCCAAGGCCTGGGGAATTTTATTGCGTTGCAAGGGACCAATCAGGTGTTTTTGGATACCCGGCAAGAGGGGGACCAACTGAGGATCTTCAAACTTTTTTTGGGCGTCTTGTACCCGGTTTTCGCCCATCATTGTGGCCCCCGCCTGGCATAACCACCTGATTTCGTCGGGCCCCACATACTTGGTGACCGCCATGACGCTCACCCGTTGAGGGGGAGCCAACTGGTGAATCATGTCGTGAATCGCATGCCAATTGGCATGAATGGTATCGCAAGTGGTGGTGATCATGGCCTCATCTTACTGGCAACCCATCCGCTTATACAACATGACGATCGCATCAAGGGTCATGGGAAGCCACCCTTTCCACACTGGTGAACCCTTTTGTTTTTTGATATCGTGCCGACATGTGGACAATCCCCTTTATTGTCACCCCAGTCGGGTTGCGAGTCGCTTGAACAACCCATCTATTCTCATTGCATTAATCCATTGTCATAACCAGGAGCGACTCCGCTCCATTCGCCCCCACCTGGCCCATTTGGCATCATGCTGGTCCGATCAGTATACTGTCCAACAAATTGATATTTCCCATCAACCACCCACACCCTCCCAACTCATATGGCCCACTTTTTGGGAATGTATAAAACGAGACGTTTTACATACCAGCACCCAACAGAAATGGTCCCGCTATATTGAATGCCCCACCCGTTCATTTTTACAACCCGTCAAGTGGGCCTATTACGCCATGAACTATGCCATCCAAAAAGAAAAAGGGCGTGCCGCATACCGAAAAAAACACTTTCTTGAATTGATGATATCTGACAAACACGTACGGGCATGGGACGCCTTTCTAGACTCTAACCATGACTTATTGATGGTGTTAGAAGACGATGCCATCTTTGATTCGCAATCAATTGAACGCCTGTCGGTAGCATGTTACACGGCCATGGCCACCACACCCTCCAATGGGGTATATGTGGATCTGGCCGGTGGGTATCCACTCGAGCAACTCCATGTAAACGCACTGATCACCGCCCAACAACACAACATGACAACGTTTTCTAAACCAATTTCCAATACCGCCTGTGGGTATTTAATGAACCAAGCCTTGGCCCAAGATTTTAAAAATACCCTGTGTTACAATCCGTCCTCACGCTCTCTGTGTGCAGACTGGCTCATCAATGATTGTATGATGGCGGCCCACCGTCGACTCCCCATTACCTGTTTTCATATGACCCCTTCCGCCTTACAACATGGATCGATATCGGGTCACTACGTACCCATCCATTAGTGCCGTGTCACGATTAAGAACACCACGGAACTCACAGGGCCTATTTGTCTCAGGTTATCCTATCGCATCACGATGATGCCCTGGCAATGGATCCCAAAATAGCCGCCACACAAGAATCGGGTGCTTCCCATCCAATCCAGTGGCCCACGTCAGGGATCACCATCAGCTCAGACCGAGGGAAAAACCGGTTCACCAGGGGGATCATATCAGGATGGGTATAGTCACTACGACCTCCCATCACCCATTGGACGGGGTGCTCAGACTGCCGTGGCAAATCGGGGGCCCGCATCAGCCCATGGTATCCCGCTACGATAGACGACAAGCCAATGCCCCAATGATAGCGCTCATCGGCATCCCTAACCCAATTTTTCAGGACAAAATCAGCCAGTAAATCCGATACGCCATGCTGCAGTAAAAACCGCTTGGCGTCCGAACGGGTCGCCCCATCTGAGTGGGTCATGCGTTGCATCACGGCCAATAAATCCTGATGATACGGTGGATACGACAGGGGCAATATGTCTAAAATCGTCGCCGATGTCCACCGATCGGGTGCCATCGAAAGGGCCATCATGGCCACTTTACCCCCCATCGAATGCCCCACCACATGACATGGGCCCACTCCCCATTCATCCAAAAACGCCAAGACATCTGACACCATCGCCTCGTATGTATGGGGTGATAAACAGGGTGACCGGCCATGGTTTCTTAAGTCCAACAACCATACCCGATACGACGCATCCGCCACCGCTTGCCCGATGCGTAGCCAATTGGACGATGACCCCAACAACCCATGCAAAAACAAAACCGGTGGGTCGTCGTCACGACCCAAGCACCGCCCAAATAATCCCCCCACTTTCTAGCCCAATCCGACTGCCTCGTTTAAATAATCCCCCACATATTCGCCGATGGCCACTTCAAGGGGGGTCATCGTAAGGTCGGGTAAGACCGACTTTAGTTTACCCAAATGGGCTTCAGTAAAATACTGATAATGGGCTCGAATGGTCTCGGGCATGTCAATGTACTCAATGACAGGAGACCGCCCCAACGCCGCAAACAACGCATGGGCCACCGCATTCCAGGTCCGTGCGGTTCCCGATCCAATGTTATATAGCCCGGTTAGTTTTCGGTTTTGTAACAATTGCCACATGATGGCCACCACATCTTTGACATAAATAAAATCACGTTGTTGCTCGCCATCACGGTAATCCGGTCGATAACTTTTAAACAAGCGCATCATCCCGGTGGTTTGAATTTCTGAGTGTGCTTTACAGACAACACTGCGCATCCCCCCCTTGTGGCCCTCATTCGGACCAAACACATTAAAAAACTTTAGCCCAATCGCCGTATCCAGAACCCCAGAGCGCAAGGCCACGGTATCAAAAAAATGCTTTGAATACCCATATGGATTGATGGGACGCAATGTATGCAACCGGTGATGGTCATCTTCAAATCCTTGACGGCCATCCCCATAGGTGGCCGCACTACTGGCATACATAAACCGAATGGACTTTTTGACACAATAATCCGCCAACAATTGGGTGTAGCGGTAATTGTTTTCCATCAAATAATCCACATTGCGTTCGGTGGTATCCGAACAAGCCCCCAAATGCACCATGGCCTCAATCCCTTTGGGCAATCGATTGTCAACAAGCATATCCAAAAAGTCATCTTTTTGAATATAATTATCGTATTGTAAGGGAACCAAGTTGCGCCACTTGGTGCTACTAGACAAATGATCCACCACAATAATGTCATCGATCCCTTGTTGATTGAGGTACCATACAAACGCACTGCCAATAAACCCCGCCCCACCCGTCACAATGATCATGTCTGCACTCCTTCCTGATGGCTAATGAGCACCTTATCCACCCGTTTACCATCCATATCCATGACTTCAAACCGATGACCCCAGGCCTCAAACCAATCCCCTTCAACGGGTACTTTTTTTAGGTGGTCCATCATCAACCCCCCTAAGGTAGCGTAAGAACACTCAGGTTCAAGGGGAATATCCAATCCAAACCGGTCCCTTAATTCATCTAGCAACATGGCCCCATCGACTAATAATGTCCCATCCTGACGGGTGACCACCTCATGGGTATCATCATCCAATTCAGGTAAAGTCCCCACAATGCTTTCAATCAGATCATGCAAGGTAATGACGCCTTCCACCGACCCATGTTCATTGATAACAATACCGGCATACCGTTTTTCTTGCCTAAATTTTTCAAGAATCCGAATGCCGGTCATGTTTTCGGGGATATAAAGGGGGGGCGTTAAAAACCCCGCCAAATCAATCCCCTCGCCATTTAAAATGGCACTTAAGCAGTCTTTTAATGACAAAAACCCCAATACACGATCCAAGGTACCATCACATACCACCAATTTACTGACGGTGGCCGACGCAATTTGAATCCGCAACGTATCCGCAGGGGTTTTGATGTTAATCCATTGAATATGGGCCCGTCGGGTCATAATCGAAATGGCTTTGCGATCATCAAACCGGAAAATCCCTTTTAACAACGCCGATTCTTCTTCTTCAATGACCCCATGTTGAACCCCTTCTTCGATCAACAATTTAAATTCTTCTTGGCTTACGGGCGTAGGTGGCTTGTTTTGAACCCCCATCATACGCAATACTGTTTGGGTAATCACTGACAACAGATGAACCAAGGGCAAGGTTACCTGGGACACCGCATGAATCACCGGGGCCATGACCACCGCCACCGACTCGGGGTTTTGTAAGGCGATCGATTTCGGCACCAATTCGCCCACCACCAAGGATAAAAACGTGGTCAACAAAATCACAATTCCAAATGCCAGCTGATCCGCCACCGGTGCCAACCATGACCAGGTACGAAGGATACCGGCCAAGGCCTCACCCAGTGTCACCCCGGCAAATGCACCCGATACAATACTAATTAAGGTAATGGCAATTTGAACGGTCGATAACAACCGGTCGGGATGATGCAACAAAGCCAATGCCATGGTGGCCCCCCGTTGACCGCGCTTGCTTTTTTCTTCTAACCGGGTTTTACGAGATGAGACCAAGGCGATTTCCCCCATCGAAAACAACCCATTGACGACCACCAAGACCAAAAGCCCGATAATCTCAAACATAAAAATAAACGCAGGATAATGTGACGGTCATGATTGAGCGATCATGGTAGCAAACAAACGACCAGAAAAACAGGGTGAGCCCTACCCCCAATGGGCATTACAACACAGTCGGATGCAACTGAGAGTGCTGCTTGTACACCACCGATGAAGGGGCCGTCTCACGCGACTGCTGGGCATCATACGACGCCAACAAATCCGCCATGGCGTACGGTGAATCCACTTCAAACCCTGCGTCTTGAATCAGTTGGATGGTGGCCTGAGGCGACAGACCCGTGGTGTTCAGATACCCATCCATAAACAATGAGTTGGCGGGATACAATGCCAAAGCCTGAAGCTGCCTCAAATGGTATTCCCGACCAGCCGCTGCACGCAGTTCCGCCTTGGGATTGAGGAAGCGGTACACACTTAACACCTTCAAACAATAGGACGGGGTCAACCGATGTTGATCGGCCATGGGGGTTCCTTCAATCGGAATCAGGAAGTTGATGGGGATGGATACCGCCCCATTGTCTCGTAACGCCATCGCCACTTCCACCACTTCTTCAGGCGATTCCCCCATCCCCACGATCATACCCGAACACACAGGCAGATTCGCCGCACGTGCAGCACGAAGGGTGTTCAAGCGGTCTTGGTAGGTATGAGAAGTGCAAATGGAGGCATACCGGTCTTCGGCCGTATTTAAATTGTGATTCAGACGATCCAGACCCGCTTCTTTTAAGGTTCGGGCTGCGTTGTCATCCAACAACCCCGCCGACACACACACTTCAATGGGTACCGTTTCTTTGACTTTTTTAATTAAGTCAGCCAATCGTTTCACCTTGGTCGGCGAGGGGCCACGGCCCGAAAACACCATGCAATACCGAAACGCACCCGATTCGTGGGCCCGTTTGGCTTCGGCGATGATTTCTGACTCAGGCTTCATGCCATACGATTCAATCGGGGCCTCACTTGGTTTGGATTGGGCACAATAGTGACAATCTTCGGGACAATGACCGTTTTGTGCATTGTTAATAATGTGAATGGCCAAGCCTACTCCCACGCTGTCCGAATGCGTTAGGAGGCTCAATAACGCTAACCTGGGCATGGGGTCGTGGTGAAGCAGCCCCCGTTCACCACGCCATCGCATGCATGCTGGGGTTAAATCGCGCCTTACGTAGGCCAACCATAGTGAAACGGACCTTTCTTAACAGGAACGGCTACTTGCTTGGCACGGCATTCCGCCAACACCGATTCTTTAATCCGAGCCAGCACATCACCCGTCACAAACCCTGAAAAATCGTCAATATGACAAACGAGTTCCGAGTCGCCAATCGCTGGATCAGCGGGCTGCATATACAATTTTTTGGGTCGTGACCGACCATACACAAGAAACAAGTGGTCGTGTTTATCCTTATAAATAACGCATTGGGTACCACCACCCTCCTCCACTGGATGGCCATCATTAAGCAAGAGTGTTGAGACTTCGGTCATCCCGTCAACTGGATTGGGGACCCATTTTAAATCACCCTCCACGTACTCAGTGGCCGTGTTTATCTCCCCTCCAGGAAGGTAACTCTTCCATTCAAATCTAAAAATGCTAAAAAAAGAGTTGTCATATGACAAATGCCAATCGCCATTCATGAAAACACAATACGCAAACTCTCCCGTACGAATGGGAGCGGTGGCGTATTCTTCCTTGTGCTTATGCATACACGATTGATAAAAGGTCCATTCTTTGGATTTGCCTCCTAACCCTTCAATATAGGGGTCTCCCAACCCTTGAATATAAACGAGAAACAAAGGCCGCCCCGGATCAAAATCTGATTGGAGACCATGCGGGTCTTGATGGGTCGGGTCAAAAATCGGATGGATGAAATAGTATCGGTTACAGTGGTCCGGCAGATCGGGAAAGCGTATCCAAATGGGGTCTGGATGCGTTAAGCGCTGTTTAAACTCGTGGTACTTTCTCTCGTTGTCTAACTGCTTTTCGCGTTTGCTGAGACTCTCATTACTTTCGTTAACGATCGCTTCAATCTGTTGATAGCTTATTTGTGCTTCTTGCCTTGCTTTTTCTGCTTTACTACTTTCTGAAGCGGCCTTTGCGTACTGATAAAGACCAAAGAGTGATAATACCGTGGTCAATACTTCAATATAATTTTTAAGCCAATCGGGCCAGTTGTTTAAGGGGAATCGCCAGGTAATAAGTACTGCAATCAAAAAAATAACGACAATCCAAATCCAAAAAGGTAGGGATGGTTTTTCTCTCAACGTCACTAATGCTCACCCTTTTTATCGTCTAAACTAAGATAAGGGAGCATGTTGTACACGACATCAAGCCTACAAATCAAGTCGCAGGAATGCTGATGTTATCCCCATCGTCAATGGTGGAGCCATGGGGAGTCGAACCCCAGACCTCTTGCATGCCATGCAAGCGCTCTACCAGCTGAGCTATGGCCCCATTCCAGGGGCTAAGTTTATAGCACACACCCACACCCATTGGGTAGCCCCCAACCCATCCTATCGGCAGCATCGCCCATCTTGCCAGCATCACAACCCCAGACCGCCACGCCCTGGCAGGCGGCTTTTATCGGCATTGTCTTGGTTTTGACGTGTACGTTTTGGGAGGGTTCCTGCCATCCAACACCGTTAGGAGGGTTAACCCACCATGCCAACATGGCAAGTCAACCCATGAAACACATGCGTCACGGGTGCATGGTAGGCAAAGGGTTTAAAGGATAAGCATACGCTGGAACGGGGCGGGAAATAGAATGGGATGAGCAGGAAAGCGGGCGATCAGGGGGGATTAACATTCATCGACCACCGCATCCATGGCACGTGGCAGGTCCAAGCAGCGATCGGCAGCATCTCCGCATCGAATCGTGAGTATGATAGAGAATGATCATGGCGATCGGTCGTCATCAATAAAAAGAATGCCCGACATTGGATAACCAGGCAAACCGCCTTGATTATGTGAGGACGTGTTGTGGGTAGACAGGGTTCAATGGGGTCCTCAGCATCCTAAAGTGAGCAAAGCCGGGTATGGCCAAGTGCAAGCCGCAGGGTAAACCCGCCAAGCATTATCTTGCCTGTCAACCTAGCAAAAAGCCCATACAAGACTGCACCAATCGAACAGAGAGGTTACAAGGCCTGAATATCGGATAATGACAAACCCGTGATATCCGCAATGTCTTGAAGGGGATATCCTTTTGCTTTTAAGCGGTTTGCCATGTCCATTTTTTTCTTGTTGTTTCCCTTGGATCAGTCCCTCTTGTTTGCCTTGGATCAGTCCCTCTTGTTTGCC
>RGUG01000101.1 GCA_010027915.1 bacterium
CGCATCTTGGGCCATGGTAACCATCGAGCCACTAACCATCACCCGTACCATGCTGGGGGTACGGGTAATCCTGCCCCACTGACCCACCATCCCTTGGCCACTGGCGGTGGAACCGATCCACCCCCACAACCCCTGATTGGCCACCAAGGCATACCCACTGGTATCGGTTTCAGACGACACCAATACTTGCATCGCGGTGGATGCCACCGCCGGACGGGCCACCACCACAATGGTCAGTTGGGGGGTGTTGAATCGGGCTGAATAGGGGATTTCTAGCCCATCAAATGTCGACCCAGAAAACGTCACCCCATTACCCAATGAAAACGCAGGGGCCACGTAAGTGGGATCGGCATTGTGCCCGTTGCCGGTTAAATCATACCATCGTTTTAAGACACCCTGGTTGACCGATACCCCATTGGCCAGGCTGCCATTGAGCCACAAGACCCAATTTTTAGTCGGAATCCCCACCAATTGGGGTGCCACCACCCCCATGTTGACCACCCGAGTGGGGTCATCTGGGTAGGTATCGTTGGCATCGGGCACCCCGTCCCCATCCCGATCATTGGTCACCCGATCTTGACGCACACGCTGGGCCACTTGGGAAACCGTCCATGCCCGGTTGTACACCCGTATATCGTCTAAATTCCCCACCCACCCAGAATACGGCAACACGCTACTTTGATACCCCAATCGAATGCGTCCGCCATCTGTTACCCCTGGGTTGGCACTCACTGAGGCAATCATCACCCCATCTAGGAATAATTGGGACCGTTGCCGGTCATACACCACTGCCACCTGGTGCCACTCATTGTCTGGCACGGTATAGTTGCTCACATACTCCCCATCATGATAGGTCATCCCCACCATATTATCCCCGCCTGCTAACCCCAATAACACCGACCGGCCATACAAGGTGGGTACGTCACTATCAATAATCGGTCGACGCCCAGACTGGTTGGTTTTTTGAAACCACCCTACGATGGTCAATTGCGGCCAGTTGGAGTCGAGGGGCGTGAGCATACTACCCGCCCCATCAAAGGCCATGGCGCGGTTCGGCTGACCAAATCGATCGGTCCCCCACGTGGTATTGAGTGTCACCCCGTGCTGGTTATTCCCACTCTCATCCCTGCTGGAGCCAGAAAAGGGGTAATACGCCATCAACCCGATGTTCTCTGGTTTCAACGATTGGGCATTTACCGGGTCGGTCCCATCGGACCATTCGACCCCATTGGGCACCCCATCCATATCCGTATCGACCATGAGTTGCCATTTGTTACCCAAGTGTTGGTCCACCCAATAGCGATCTTGGGTACTCAGCTGGGAGGTAAACAACATGACTTCGGCCAATTGCCCTTTGTACCCTGTCGACCCCAACCGCAAACGATTGATGGTAGGCATCATGGGATCCGCTGAGTCCATGGCCTGTAAGACCCCGTTTAAATACAATTGTCGTCCCACACCGGGCACCATTATCAGGGTGTGAATGCGGTACCCTCGATCACGGTATAAATCAGAGGTGGCGGTTAATGGGGCATTGCCACCCACCCATTGCAGTTGATTACTCGCCCCATATCCCACTGACCACTTACTGGCCTCATTGTCCCCTATCCCACTCACAAAAGCCGTGGATTGGTTGAGACTGGGGGCTTCGACCATGACCAATGTAAAGGGTCCATTGCCCAATAGCCTGGCATCCAAATCCAACCTATCGCCCCCATCAAAGATCAGCCCTGGTTTCCCATCTACTGCCATAGACGACCAGTTGGGATACTGGGCGATCATCGATTGGGTGGCATGTCGCTGATTGCCCGTCCAGTCCACCCATCCCGATACCGATGTATCCGTATTCATCACCAAGGCATTGGCCGTGGCACCATCAAACCAAGCCCTAAAGGCATTCCGTGCGGATAAGGAGAGTTGATTTAACGTGGGGGCAACGGCTGCCAACGAGACCACTTTGGTTGCATCGTCAGGGTAGGCATCTTGGCTGTCGAATACCCCATCCATGTCCCGATCCCCTTTGGGTTGCCGTTCATTTTGGTACAAAATGGCCACATCAGACGATGAAATGGCACGGTAATACACGCGCACGTCATCGATTACCCCATTCCAATAGCGACCGGAAATCCCCCCCAATCGTAACGTGGTGCCATCGATCGTTCCCCAGGTGATGTTACGGGTTCCAACCAGTATTCCATCCACATATAACCCCACTGAACTGGGGCCATAGACGGCCACTGCATGGTGCCATGCCATATCGGATAGGGTCCAGCCGGATTGATACGCCCCATCGTGATATTGCACCGTCAATTGATTGTTGGGTGATAAATAGCCCAATAAAATGCCATTGCCACCCACACCCCCACTCCCATTTTGAGAGTCTACCAATCCTTGAATCCGTCCCCATTCCAAGGACTTAAACCAAACCGATACCGACAAGGGGGCCATGTTAAACGATACCCTGGTATCCATATAATCGTTACCATCCAGCCAAATGGCCCGATTGGCTTGACCAAACCGGTCGGTGGTAAATTGCCCCCCCACCATCACCGCATGGTTCCCTCTCATGCTGTCATCCAATGTCGTGCCATTGAAGGCATAATAGGCCATTAAGCCTTGGCTACCCAAGGTCACCGATTCAGGATCGGCGGGATTGGTACCATCCACCCCTTCCATCAGATTGGATACCGTATCCCCATCCGAATCCACCGCAATTCCCCACTTCTCACTCAAATAAGTATCGATGATCACCCGATCCGGTGTACTGACGTCCCCTTCAAACCCGATGACCTCTAGCACATCGCCAACCAATGGCTGAACACCCGGCCATAATGCCCCCAGGTATGATTCCCCCCCCACTGCCCGTTGATAGCCGGTCATGGGGATGTGTTTTTTCACCCCATTAACAGCGATCACCAACCGATCGGATAGTGCCTGCACCATCACCACCGCTGCTGCACTGGGATTGAGGGATTCGGTCACCCGATTGCCAAATACCCCGTTGGCGGTAACTGAAACGCCCAACCCTGCCCCGTTGGCCAACCATTGGACCGATAATTGGGGGGCCAAATCGGGCCCAACCGATGACCATATCACTTGGTTTTGGGTGCTGCTACCTTGGGGTTGAACCACCCAATACATGGTGGTCCCCACGGCATTCAGTTTGGCGGCATACGGGATACTGGCTGCGTCATTGGCAAACCGTGCCACGGGCTTTCCGTCACGCCCATTCATCACCCAAGTGGGGGCCAGCCCCCCGGATGATAAGGCGTGAGCACGATTACCCGACCAGTCTGCCCACATCAAAAGTTTCGAATCCGCATCCAACAATGCCGAGGTGGTAACCCCCACGGCTTGGCTCAACCATAGCGTCATGGATTGCTTGAGTGTCGGGGATAGGCGGTTCAAGGTGGGTGCCACCCGCTCGATATCGATCACCCGTGTGGCATCTTGAGGGAAGGCATCCAACGAATCGATGGTGCCATCCGAATCGGTATCACCCCCACTTTTTTCGGCTTGATACAATGCCGCCACATCCGCTGCACCCAAGGTTCGGTTGTAAAACCGCACATCATCCATCTCGCCATTAAACCAAGCAGGCAAACTCGGCGTATGGGTTCCCAATCGGAAACCGCCCCCGTTTCGGTTTCCTTGTGTGTAGGATTGCTGTCCGACCAATGCCCCATCCACATACAACTTGGCCACCCCAGGTTCCCAGGTGGCCACCGCATGGTGCCACCCACCATCGGTGATGGCAAAGGGCGAATCGTAACACCCATCATGGTAGGTCACATCAATCGTATGGTCGAAGTCCCCGCACCCGATTGAGACCCCATGTCCGCCATTGACCGTGCCACCGTTCTAAACCACACACTCGCCGATTGATTGATCCAATTTGAAAACACCGGCGTTTGGATGTAACTATTGATGCCATTAAACGAATACGCACGGTTTGGCACCCCGAACCGATCGGGCACCAAGGTGACGTTTTGGGTGATGGTGGCATGATTCGAAAACCCACTGGCATCCAACGCATTGCCATTGAATCCATACCATGCCATTAAATTCGATTTGCCAGTGGGAGAATTGGGTACCAATGGATCCGTTCCATCGACCCGCTCCGCCTCATCGGATATCCCATCAAAATCCGTGTCGGTCCCCACCTGCCATTTGGCTGACAAATACCGATTGACCACCCAACGATCCGCCGTGGATAACGCCCGATTAAAATACAACATCTCCCCAATATCCCCATTTAAATAATCGGTGATCCCATTGCTGGCATTCAGACCCGCCCCTATCAGACCCGATTCGGTTGTGTTAACTGCCAGCTCACCTGACACCATGCCATACATCATCGCCTGCCCCATGGCACGCAATTGAACCCCATCATAATCCAAGGTCATCACACCCACCGATTCGCTGCTGACCGCATAATTACTCGATATCGTCACCCAATTGGCTGCATTTCCAACGATCCCCTGCCAACTGCTTAAGTTACCTTCCCATTGAACCTGCCAACCCCGTTTTGCGACCCCATTCATGGCGGATATGACCGTTTGTTTGCCACTCCCTGCTTTGCCTTTTCCCACTATGATGATGGTAAAGGCGTTGCCATTCATTTCGGATCGATAGGGAATGGTGAGGTACTGACCACCCGAAAATCGAATGGCCCCTAACCCATTGAGGGTGTTGGGCACATAGGTCGGATTCAATACCGAGGCGGCATGGTTTTGATTGTCGGTTAAATCCAGCCATGCCCCTACGGAATTAAAGGCATTCCGAATCACTGATTGACCATCCGACGCATCCAACCATACTTTTAGACTCGCACTACCAGATGGCGACAAGCCGGCTACTGTGTTGTTGCGCGACACATCGGTTGCCAGCTGGAGAATTTTTCGGTTGTCTGTGGGGAATGCGTCTTTGGCATCCATGATGCCATCCCCATCGGTATCCAATTGCAACCCCCATTGGGTGGCAAGGTACTGGTTGAGGATATACCGGTCTTGAATGCCCAAGACGGAATTGAAAATCAACACCTCACCGATGGACCCGGTGTAATACTTGCTGTTAATAAAATCAGCCCCCAAAGACAACCGGGTGGGGGCCGTTAAATCAACCCCTGCACGCCCCGCCGCATCTTGGTTCAACACGGCCCCATCGATCATGATCAATTTGGCACCCGCGACATGATCACGCATCGCCCCGACCAATCGGGGGGTGTTACTGTTGACCGTCACCCCTAATACTGTTCCAAACCCTTCGGCACCAT
>RGUG01000102.1 GCA_010027915.1 bacterium
CAGCTTGATCCGCACGTAGTCGCTGCCACCCGCGCTACCACCAGCTGACATGGCCTGCGTGGGGGCTGGATGCGGGGTTGAGGAGGCCTGGAAGGTTGGCTCTGTCGAGACGGGCAGGGAGCTGCAAGTGGCAGTCGCCCGAGGGAAGGGTGCCTATCGAGTGCTTGTGGTGAACAGGGCCCTCTGTGTATCATCGGAACTTTCAAGAATGTACGACGTGATCGTGGCAGACGAGGCGCATCAGCCTCAGACGCTCCAGTCCGTCAGGCGCTGCTTTCCTGAGCAGCCAATCCTCTTCGTCACTGCATGTCCCATGGAGAGCACGCAGCTCATAGAGACACTGCGACAGGGACGGAGGGGTCAGGCTGGCGTCGCGCACAAGGATTTCTCCGAGAGCTGCTTCGTAGTACAGAAGACGATGAGGGTCATGTCTCTGTTTTCTTTTTACTGCTGATGGGCAGTGGGATTTTCTGTCACTGGTAGGGTGGGGTCCGCTGATGATGCCGATTGATCGGTGTGCCATTTTGCAGGTGGGTTTTGCTTAACAGGCGATGCCATCTGTTGGGCTGATGAGTCGGTATGCGTGGGGTCTTGTGTGATCTCATCGCATGAGGCACGTCTGTTTTTTTGCGTTACAGCACGCCCTATGACGTTTTATCTGGGTTATGTTCTTCCTCGTTTAAAAATGGCACTCACCAGAGACTCGGTTTCGTTGGCCCTCTCATCTCTTGACGGGGGCGGACTGATTCGTTTTCGCTTGGTTTTCTCGGTTGAAAGATGAGGATTGGTGGCATGTACGGCATACAACCATTCGGTTTGGGCGGTTTGGAATGCCGATTCAAACCCCGGGGAACCGGGCGGTATCGTGCTGTGCCGCACGACGGGGGGCTGCTCTTTGGGTTGCATCCCTTGGATGGGGTTCATACCACCGTCCCGCCTTTTGCTGGGGAGTTGTGGGGGGGGGTATGTCCGCTTTCGGATCCCGGTTGGGTACGCATGAACAAGCGATCGATTTTTTTTGCCTGATAGATGAGTCCTTTTTTTTCGAGTGCGGATTTGGCCAAATCAGCCAATTGTTCGGATAATCGGGGTTTAAACAACCGGTGATGCGGTGACGGTGTTTCCCCTTGTGGCTCCGTCATGATGACAACAGCTTTCGGGCAAATAACAGGGCTTCTTGTTTTTTGCGTGGTTGGTCCATAATCGATCGGCTAATAATGGTGACCATTTTTTTGGACTGGGGGGTGAGTTCTTCCCCAATCACCCCTTCCACTTTGAGTGCAATCATGACCTGTGCCAGGATGACCTTGGCTTCGTCAGATTGGATGTAAGGCAAAATGCCTTTCAAAATATCGACATATTTCGAACGGTTGTCAGGTAGGCTATCCCCCCCATCATGGTGTGGCGCTTCGTTATCGGTTTTTTCTAACATTGAGCGTCTCCTTTGCTGATCCTCCCCCATTTTACTATCATAGAATCGATCAAAAAAGACCAGTCAAATGCATCGAAAAAAAGCGATCTTTATAACCCGTTGGAGTTAGGATCAAAAAATCGATTCCCGATTTCTTGCCATTTGACTTTGAATTGGTCATAGTCCAATGAATAAAAAATACGCCGACCATCTTTTCGGGTTTTCATAATACCCGCCCGACGCAAAATGTTTAAATGATGCGATGTGGTCGACTGTTCCAGATAAAACTTTCGTTCAATGTCTTGTGCAAACATCTCATTGTTTTCATGTAACAACTGCACCATGGCCATACGCTCTTCGTTGGCCAATGCCTTAAAAAACGATATGTATTCACCTTTGTCTTTTGGTCTAAATTGCGTCATCAGAACCACACCCCAGAAGCACTTTGTTTGAAGAATCGAGATAACACCGCCGGTAATTTGACGGCACCATCTGATGTTTGGAAGTTTTCTAAGATCGCTGCTAACGTGCGACCAACCGCAAGCCCGGACCCATTCAACGTATGAACATAGCATACATCATCGGTCATGGCACTTTTGCATCGTATCATGGAACGACGGGCTTGAAAATCCCCAAAATGAGAGACCGATGAAATTTCTCTGTATTTGTTTTGTGATGGAAACCAGACTTCAATATCGTATGTGATGGCAGCCGAAAACCCCAGGTCTCCTGTGCATAATTGCACCACCCGATAGGGTAGTTCAAGGGCTTGTAAGATGGATTCGGCATCCTGTAACAGACGTTGCAATTCATCTGCGGCCTGCTCTGGGTGAACTATTTTCACCAGTTCCACTTTGTTAAATTGGTGTTGTCGAATAATCCCGGCCATGTCCCTCCCATAACTTCCGGCTTCTTTTCTGAAGCAAGGGGTATAGGCCACCATGTTGAGGGGGAGTTGGTCGCTGGGAATGATTTGATGACGGTATAAATTGGTTAATTGTACTTCGGCGGTGGGACTCAAGAAATAATCGGTATGGGACAAGGCAAATAAATCATCTTCAAATTTGGGTAATTGCCCGGTTCCTTCTAAACTGTTTCGATGAACAATGGCAGGGGGTAAATATTCGGTGTAACCACGATCGGTATGATGATCCAACATCATGCTAATTAACGCTCGCTCTAATTTGGCACCGGGACCCGTGTAGACCGCAAACCGACTACCTGTGATGCGGGCACCTGCCTCAAAATCAATCAGTCCCCGTGCAGTGGCAATGACATCATGGGATTGGGGTATAAAATCAAATGCTGGTGGGGTTCCCACGGTTTTAATTACCACATTATCCGCTTCTGATGCCCCAATCGGTACCGATGAATGGGGGGGGTTGGGGAGCTGCATCATCAAGTCGTATCGTGTGGCTTCGAGTGCTGACACGGCGTCTTGCTGGGTTTTGATGGTTTGGGACAATTGTTTGAGTAGGGCTTGTTCGGCGGGGCTTGGTTTGCCTTTGGGGGTGAGGGTATTGCGTTGGTTTTTTAAGGCATCGAGTTCGGCACTCTTCTGTCGCCAGTTGGCATCAACCGCTATGAGGCCCTCAACCAAATCTGGGGCCATTTGTCGATTGGCCATGCTCTGGGTGATCAATGTGGGTTGTTCACGTAGCAACCGTGGGTCAATCATCGGAAATCTCCTGGAAGCAGGGATAAGTGCCCAGCCATGATACATCTTGGGCGACGGTTTTTAATTCGGATATTACCTCATGAATGGATTGCCCGTCATGTGCTGCATCGACAAAAAACCGGTAGGCACCCAATCGGGTTTTGGTGGGCCGAGATGCAATGCTACTCAGGTTAATCTGGTGCTGGGTAAACACGGATAATGCACGCTCCAATGCCCCCGGAACATGTTGTGGCAGTGTGAACACCACGCTGGTTTTATTGGGGGCGTTGGGGAGTGTGATGGGATTGCCGATGACCCAAAACCGGGTTTGATTGTGTTTCATATCCTGAATGTTTTCCGCAATTGGGTGCAATCCAAACATGGGGCCTAACCATTGTCCGCCAATGATGGCACAGGCACTCAATGGGTTGCCGTGTGAAAAAGACGGGGTGCCGCTGACCAATTCACTCGCGGCTTTGGCGGTGGAGGGCATCCCATGTAAGTCGGGAAGGGGATCAAAGTGGGTGTGGATGAATTGTTCGCATTGTCCCAAGGGCTGGATATGAGACGCAATGCATCGAATCTCGGACAGTTTAGTGGGGTGCAGGGCAAACAAACACAGTGCCACGGGGATTAAAAATTCGCACTGAATGGGGCTCTGCTTGCTAACCGCCAAATGATCCAATGCGGCGTGAACGGGGCCCTCAATGGCATTTTCAACCGGTACCACGGCCCGTGCCACTTCCCCTGTTTCAACGCCCTGAATCAGTGACGGGATACTGTGATAATAGTGGATGCGATGCGGCTGTCGCTGCCACTTTATCCATTGTTGGGTGGCGTGGTCGCTAAAGGTTCCTTCGGGCCCCAAGCACCCAATCGCTGGGTCCTTATCCATGAATGGGGTACCGATCGGTGAGTGCCCGCACCGCTTGGCGTATCACTTCCCAATGGGTGGTGGTGTCGGGCTGGCTGAGGACTTGGAGTATCCAATCGGCTATTTGATCCATTTCGGCTTCTTTGAGACCACGGGTAGTCACGGCGGGGGTCCCAATTCGAATACCGGATGTGACAAAGGGGCTTTCGGTGTCAAATGGAATGGCGTTTTTGTTGACCGTAATACCCACCTGATCCAATGCGGACTCGAGCCATTTTCCTGTGACGCCATACGACCGCAAGTCGACCAATAACAAGTGGTTTTCTGTCCCGCCCGATACAATGCGGCATCCACTTTCTTGTAAGCAATGGGCCAGACGCTGGGCATTGGCCAGCACTTGCGTTTGATACGCCACAAAGGTGGGATCCAATGCTTCTTTGAAGGCCACGGCTTTGGCGGCAATGACGTGCATCAATGGCCCGCCTTGTATGCCGGGAAATACCGCTTTGTCGATGGCTTTGGCGTATTCTTTTTTACATAAAATCATGCCCCCGCGAGGGCCTCTTAATGTTTTGTGGGTGGTGGAGGTGACCACATCGGCATACAAGACAGGATTGGGATGATGGCCGCTGGCCACCAACCCCGCAATGTGGGCCATGTCCACCATCAGCAAGGCCCCAACCGATTGGGCAATGTGTTGCAAGCGATCAAATTGAATGATCCGGGAATAGGCAGATGCCCCGGCCACGATCATTTTGGGGCGGTGTTGTTCGGCCAATTGGGCAATGGCATCGTAATCCAATGTTTCATCCGATTCCCGGACCCCATACGGAATAAACCGATAATAAGAGCCGGACAAGTTAACCGGTGACCCATGGGTCAGGTGACCCCCGTGGGCCAGATTCATCCCCAACACCGTATCGCCAGGTTGTAGCAACGCAAAATAGACTGCCATATTGGCTTGGGCACCAGAATGGGGCTGCACATTGACATGGTCGGCGTGAAACAATGCTTTGGCACGTGAAATGGCCAAGCGTTCCACTTCATCGACCACTTCGCATCCCCCATAATACCGTTTGCCGGGTAGTCCTTCGGCATATTTGTTGGTTAACCAAGTTCCTTGTGTTTGCATGACCTCTTCTGAGGCAATGTTTTCAGAGGCGATCAGTTCTAGTGTATGTTTTTGTCGGTTCATTTCACGTTGAATTAACTGCTGTAGGTCTTGGTCGTGATGATGGTGCATGGCTTCCTCCGTTGGGTGATGAGTGGGTTGGTGCA
>RGUG01000103.1 GCA_010027915.1 bacterium
GCATTGGCCCTGGCCGACTCACGAATACCCAGCCATAACACCCCCCCCACCAACCCGATGATGAGCATGGCGGGCAGATTAATGAAATGGCCTGTTGTGGCAAAGGTTCCGTGTGAATAGGGGAGACTGGGTCAGGGTATCGGGCAATACCCACCCTATGTCTTTTAACAAACTAACGGCGTATCCGGACCAACCAACGGCCACTGTTGCCGAGGCAAACAAATACTCCAAAATCAAATCCCATCCGATGACCCATGCCACCCCTTTTCCCATGGTCGCCAGGGCATAGGTGTAGGCACTGCCGGCTTTGGGTATCATGGCGGCAAATTCGGCATAACATAGCCCCGCCAACAAACAAATGATGGCGGCGATGCCAAATGAGATGATAATACCTGGCCCAGCATATTGGGCGGCGGCGGTACCGGTTAAGACAAAAATACCGGCCCCTATAATGGCCCCTATGCCCAACGTGATTAAATGCCACACACCCAATGCCCGCTTTAAAGTACCCATTCATTACCTCCTTTGATTGATCGCCATTCATCGCCCACTGCCGTGATCCCAATAAGGGCGGCCATTTCTAACCGTTCACGCACATGAATGGGGATGTCGGACAATGCCACCGGAACAAAATGCATGCCACTGGCATTTAAATTATCCCACTTGTTTTTTTCTTGGTTCACCCTTAAAAAAGCCCCTGCCATGTGGACACCAATGTTGACCACGACCCACTCGGCCGTTTGATGGTCGTGGGTAAGGGTGCTGGCAATCCCTTCTTGGACCAAGTAGCGGTGGATGGCATGCCCACCTTTTCCGGCTGCCAATCGATTCCGGCCTTTGCGATTTAACCCCACTATATCCTCGGGGTTTTTGACGGCCATTACCCCCATGCCATAGGTGCCTGCGTCGTGTTTGACAAAGACCGCTTCACAGCCACTGCTTGCTTGGATATGGCGAACGACTTGGGCCAACCGTTCCCTATCGGCTGATTGGGTAATATCGACATGATCACAGACCGCATGGGCACACGAAACCCATTCGGGGGGTAGCCCGTGCTGTTCATGCAACCGGTTTACCACACGATGAAAGGCGTCAAAATGGACTGATTTTTTGCGTTGGTACCAACCCAACAGAGGCGAAGGATAGATTGGGACAGTTAGATGGTGCAGGACAAAGGGTAACCCATCGGATAAATCATTATTCAAAATGGCCAGGTCAGCGTGATAGCGACCCGATGATAAATCGTCTAACACATGATGAAGGCACCACAGCTGGACGGGTATGCCCGTATCGGTATGAAAGATGGCAGAGTCGGCATCCTGGCAAAAGCCCGGGTTGTTGGACAAAAAAGTGGCCATTCGAACCGATAGGCCGGCTGCTTCTAATAAGGAACCGAGGGTATGCAAATGTGACAAATAAAAGGGATTTCGGGTGTTTTCTTCGCAGACAATCAAAATGGATTGGGCACGGGGGGTATGTCGGGTAATCCACTCTAAAAACGCCCCTGACGCAACGGGGTAATCGGAAGGGTGCAGGTTGTTAAAGCCAGCAGGAAACAAATTGGTGTCCACCACGACATAGCGATCCTGATTCACCCGTATGTCCATCGATGTATAAAAGGGGACATTGTCCCATTCCATTTGCTGGGTTAAGGACGATAGGCAATCACCAACGATCTTTTTCATGCGTGTACTCTACCCAACCCCATTCTCAACGACAAGCATGGGTGCCAGACGAGGCCAAGACGATTCCTGATATAGGATTTCGTACCATGTTTAATAAGAGAAGGTGTCGGGAATACAACCCCTATAGTTTGGGGGGGTCCAACTTCTTTATTCTGCGATTTCCGCCTTTTTTCTGCCTTTAAAATGTAACCCATTTTCTTCACAGTTGGTACTTCCTACCTGGCCCCCTCAAACCCAATGTGCCGATCACACCTGATACCCATATACGGCTGTCCATTCTGTTCGTTGGTCTAGTTGGCTAAAACGTGCCCAGTTGGTGTGGTAATGGGTGTCAAAAAACCCATCGTCTGGCACCCTCTTCCAATGGGCTCTCTGGCTTAACATCGATTGCATCCACTGGGCTAACTCGGGGACATCGGTCGAGAGGTATAGCTTGGCTTGGGGGTGTAGTTTGGGTTCTAGGATGTCGAATAAGGCGGGGCGAATCACCCGGCGGTTGTGGTGCCGTTTTTTAAACCATGGATCGGGATGAAACACATATACCGACCGAATCATGGGGGCTAGGATCCCATCTTGAATGACGCGTTCAGCTGAGCCATATATGACCTTGGCATTGTGAATCCCATCTCGTTGCAACCGTTGATTGGCCGTTATGACCAATGGTTTTCTAACCTCAATACCCAGAATATGACGATCAGGGAATGCCACGGCATAATGCTGCAAAAAAAGCCCGCTGGCTGAGCCGATTTCTAGGTCGATGTCCGTTGGATTAAAGCCCCATTTCGCCCATTCAATCGGTGGGATGGGCTCCGTAAACGTAAAGGGGTTAACATGGGGACGAACTCTCATGGGGGTATTGTGAATCCTACGCCTTAAATATTCAATTCCAAAGACCATCCTGTGGGCTCTCCCTGTGCACTTTTTTTGCTGAATCTTCCCCCTTGATGATATTCGGGGGGTGTGAAATGCTGAAGGCATGAATCATGTCATGCCAATTGCTGATCGTCCTGATGTGGTGATGCAACGGGGCCTGGGTTCTTTTCTGTGGGATCTTGAGGGGACGCAATATTTGGATTTTGTGCAAGGATGGGCTGTGAATTGTTTGGGGCACTGTCCCAATGAAATCCATGCCGCATTATCGAGCCAATCCCAGAAACTCATTAATCCGAGCCCAGCGTTTTATAACGAGCACATGATGGCGGTGTCCGACACATTGGCTCGCCTGAGTGGATTAGACCAGGTCTTTTTTGCTAATTCAGGGGCGGAAGCCAATGAGGGGGCCATTAAATTGGCTCGAAAGTGGGGGAGCAAGCACAAGGAGGGTGCCCATACCTTCTTGGTGTTTGAGAATGGGTTTCATGGCCGAACATTGGCCACGATGTCGGCATCCGGCAAAGCTGGCTGGGACCAACTGTTTGAACCCAAAGTGCCCGGATTTGTTAAAGTGCCGTATGGGGATATTGACGCGGTTCGTTCCCACATTACCCCTCAGACCGTGGGAATCATGTTGGAATTGATACAAGGAGAGGGCGGTGTGATCCCTGCAGACGGGGCGTTTGTTAAGGGATTAAGAGAGTTGGCAACCCAGCATCGTGTGTTATTGATCATTGATGAGGTGCAAACGGGTGTGGCACGAACTGGGGATTTGTTTGCCTATCAGCACCATGGGATTTTGCCAGACATTTTAACCTTGGGGAAAGGGTTGGGGGGTGGCGTTCCGGTTGCGGCTTTGTTGGCAAACCGTGAAGCCTCGGTGTTTGAGTTTGGTGACCAAGGTGGCACCTACAATGGCAATCCCCTTATGTTAGCCGTGGTAGCCGCCGTATTAGACGCTGTGACCTCCCCCGGGTTTTTGGCCCATGTTCATACCCAATCCGACCGATTGAAATCCATCGCGATGGCCCATGCTAAGGACTGGGGCGTGAGCATGGTGCGGGGCCGTGGCCTTTTGTTGGCAATGGTTTTAACCCATGATCGTGCCCCCGAATTGTGTTCCATTGCCCGTCGTCATGGCTTGTTGGTGAATGCCCCGCGACCCAATGTGATCCGTTTGATGCCCTCGTTGCGTGTGAGCGACGATGAGATCTCGTTGTTTGAGTCCCTCTTTGACTTAGCTGTGAAGGATTTATCATGATCCGATTCTTCAAAAAAGAATTGGATATACAGTCTTTAGCGGATGGGTTGTCTCGTCAGCTGGGAGAATCGTTGGTCATGGTGGGCTCATGCCCCGAATTGTTGGGAAATCCTGAGATTACCGTGTTGCTGGTAGTGGTCCATCGTGATCCCGATAGGGTGATTGAATACAGCTCAACGGTGCGTTCGTTTCGAAACCCACGCTTACTACTCAACGTCATGACGGTAACAGAAGTGGTGAGATCCCTTGATGTTTTTCCGTTGGAATATTCTCTTTTTGCGGCCCATGCCCATGTTTGGTACGGTCAAAATGTTTTTTTTCCACTCAAAATTGAATCCCATCACTTGAGACGTGAATGCGAATTTTATTTGCGATCGTGTGCCATTAAAATTCGGCAGGCATTGGTCTTAAATGCCAAACTCAAACCGTTACTTCAACAAAGTTGGCCTCAAATTATGGCCACCCTTCAGGTGTTATTATCCCCCCATCCACGTGACCCCCTACCAGTGCAAGAGGTGATAACCAAGCTTGAAGCGGCATTGTCTTTTGAAGATGGCTGGGTGCGATCGGTCAGCCATCATGTGTACCATCACCGTTCGATGGTGCTTTCAGGCACTGAGTACGCCCAACTCGTTAGCCAGATTGTGGGGTACGTCGATCGCCAATGATCAAAGGGGGCACCTTGAAGCGATGGGTTCGATGGGGCGTATGGCTTATCTTGTGGGGGGGTGGCAGTATCATGGCAACCCCCAAGCCCCAAGGGTATGTCGTGGACGAAACCGCCTTGTTATCCCCCCTACAAATCCAGCAAATGACAGCGGCCTCTCGTGCTTTGGCCAACGCCTCCGGCATCGAAGTGGCCACCCTGGTGGTCAATAGTACCGAGGGGGTGCCCATTGAGCAGTATGCCGAGTCGGTGTTTAGGTCGTGGGGACTGGGTCAAAAGAAAGCAAACAACGGGCTTCTGTTTGTGACCTCATTGAGGGATAAACGAACCCGCATTGAAGTTGGGTATGGGTTAGAAGGGGTCTTAAATGATGGCAAAGTCGGGGCGTTACTCGACCGCTACGTTATCCCATTTTATAAGGCAAAGCGATTTCAGGAAGGGGTGGTGGCGGGCCATCTGGCGATTGTGGATAGCCTTGCCACTGCTTATCAATTGGACTTAAAGATCAATAAGCCGCCCCCACC
>RGUG01000104.1 GCA_010027915.1 bacterium
GGAAGCGATCGCCGCGGCCGACGCGGCCGGATACCCTGTCATCGTGGTGGATTTTCACGCTGAAGCCACGTCAGAAAAACAAGCCATGGGCCACTATTTGGCCCAAAAAGTAAGCCTGGTCTATGGTACCCATACCCATGTAATGACCGCCGATGAGACCATTCTGGCAGGGCATACGGCCTATATCACCGATATTGGCATGACGGGGGCCAAGGATGGGATTTTGGGGATGGAAAAAGGACCCATTATTCAACGGTTTTTTGACCAACGACCCGTGTCCTTTACCCCTGCCAAAAGCAACCAGAACATGCTCAATGCGGTGGCAGTCACGGTGGATGAACAGTCGGGTCAGGCCTTGGAGATTCGACGAATAGCCGTTACCATATAGCACCATGACGCATGCCATTCTTTTTATCCAGCCTGATGACGGGTTACTGGCCATGGCCCAACAGGTGTTTCATCCGCTGGTGTCATTGTGGGTGGCCCCGGGCATACCCGAAGCCTTGGGGTTGATCGATCGGCACCAGCCGGCCTTGGTGGTGTCCAGCGTGGGACATGCCATGGCCTTGTCGGCCGATGCGGCCTTGTCGGGTCGGGACAAGTTGCCCATGTTGTTACTGACGGTATCCTCCGATGATTGGGTATTGGCGTCCCAAGTGTCGGTTCCCCATGATGTACTGTTTGTGCCATCGGATCAGCTCACCATGCGGTACCGGATTATGAAGCACTTGCCTCATCCCTTGTTACGTGTGGTGGCCCTGGTGGCGTCCGATGCGTGGGCGGGTATTCAACAGGGGTTAGAAGCCTATGGGGTTGCGTGTCATGTGATTAAAAACGATCAATTATTACCCGATGCCATGGCGACCTATGCACCATCGGTGCTGTTACTCGATTCGGATATTCCTGCGTTAAATCAGGCATCGGCCTTGTCGCTGGCCGCCAAAGCCCAATTACCGGTGATTGGCATGATAGGGCCTGATGTCTCGGCCCGTCAGCTGGCCTTTGTGTCGGCATGCCAAGAGTTTGTGTCGCCTTCAGTGGGCATGTCAGAATGGCTGTATCGCATTTGTCAGGTGAGTCATTCGTCATTTCCCCTTTCCACTCCCAAAGACAACCATCGGACCGTTCCCACCCGCGAGGGGGCATTTTCTCCCCTCTCTGATGTGGTGGTGACGTTGCAACACGAAATCAACAGCCCGTTAACCGGCATCAAGATGGGGGCCCAGACATTGGCCAAACGACTGGGGCAACCCGAGCAGGTATTGGCCAGAGAAATCGAAGCCTCTGCCAAACGCATCGAATCCACATTGGGTCGCTTGCAATCGGCCCAGCGATTGGGCCAAGAGGTGTATTTAAATGGCACGACCATGGCGGTGTTTGATACCGAACCACTTCCATGGGCATAATTCGAACCGAAGGGTTGGTCAAATCATGGGGGGGCCGACGCATCGTTGATGGGGTTAGCATTGAGATGAAAACCGGTGAGGTGGTGGGATTGCTGGGCCCCAACGGGGCAGGTAAAACCACCACGTTTTATATGGTGATTGGATTGGTCACCCCTGACGAAGGGCAAGTATGGATTGATGATACCCTGATTACCCGGTGGCCCATGTACCGTCGTGCCCGGTTAGGCTTGGGGTATTTGCCACAAGAACCCTCCATTTTTAAGCGTATGACCGTTGAAGACAATATTTTGGCCTTGTGGGAGCTCACCAATGCGGTGCCAAAAGCCCAGCGGGCGGCACGCCTCGATGGGTTATTAAATGAATTGCGGGTGTCCCATATTCGACACGCCAAAGGGATTTCGTTGTCGGGCGGTGAGCGACGGCGGGTCGAAATTTTGCGGTCATTGGCTTTAAACCCATCGTTTATTCTATTAGACGAACCCTTTGCGGGTATTGATCCGATTGCAGTCCATGACATTCAGGGTATTATTCAGGTACTCAAGCAACAAAATATTGGGGTCATTATCACGGATCACAGCGTAAGGGAAACCTTGGCCATTGTGGATCGGGCGTATATTTTACACAATGGAAAGGTGCTGTTATCAGGTAGTGCCCACGACATTGCATCAGACGCCTCGGCCCGTGAATTGTATTTGGGGCGGGATTTTTCACTGTGATATTAGATCGTTATATCTTAACGGAGCTATTGGGCCCTTTTTTGTTTGGGGTATTGGCCTTTACGGCCATTTTGGCGGGGAGTACCGTCTTATATAATTTGGTGGGTGATGCCATGAGGATGGGCATTCCATTGTCGACTGTTACCTTGGTTTTTATGCTTAAATTGCCGTATGTATTGGTATTGTCTTGTCCGATGTCCACGCTATTGGCCACCATTGTGGGATTTGGGCGCTTAAGTGCGGATGGTGAAATGTTGGCCTTTCGGTCGGCGGGGGTAGGGTTTTTACGGTTGATGGCACCGGTAATGGTATTCGGGGTGCTGGTGAGCCTGGTGACCATTGCCATGAATGAAGGGATTGTACCCAAATCGGCCCACACGGCCGAAAAGGTGTTTCGACGGTTTACCGAACGGCAGCAAACCCCCATTCGGCAAAATGTAAATTTTACAGAATATGACCGTGGAATGCCGGTTCGTATGGTCAACATTGGGGAAATCAATCGGTCAGTGTTTAAGTCCATTACGGTGGCTGAGTATGAACAAGGAAACCTCACCCGACTGATTCGCGCCAAAGAAGGGGGATGGGATCCCCAAAATGGGTGGGAATTTAGGGATGGGGTATTGCATTCGTTTTCCGCCTCACAACTGGGTGACATGACGGTGATCCGATTCAAATCAGAACGCATCGCCTTGCCGGTGGATCCGGCTCATTTGGGAAGCCCCAGCAAAAAAATGGAAGAAATGACCAGTATGGAATTGGCACAGGCCATCGAAAACCAGCGGCGACTGGGGCAAGACCCCATCACGGATATCATGAACTTTCACTTGAAATGGTCGGTCCCTTTTTCATCCCTTATTTTTGCTTTATTGGGGGCATCAGTGGGATTGCGACCGCATCGTAGCAGCTCGGCTACGGGGTTGGGGCTAAGTTTGGTGATTATATTGGTGTATTACATTTTGTTGTCATTGGGCACGAGTTTGGGCGTGCAGCGGGTCATGCCGCCGGTGGTAGCGGCCTGGTTACCCAATGCGTTGGTGGGAATCGTGGCGTTGGCCTTGTTACGGCGGTTAACGGGACGATGATGGTGACCTGGCGTGCCCGATTGGGGGGATGGGTGTACCAGCTGATCCGTCGGTGGCTCATTGTGCGGACCCATGCGGCACAGCGTCGGGCCATGCAGGCCATTGATTTGGAATCGGTGGTTGAAAAAGGGGACCGATTAATCAAAGCGACGCAGTTGTTTTTATCGCCAGTGGCGTTTTCATTTCGGGTACCCCCTGCCATTGGGGCGTCGGTGCATGGGTTATTGTTTCCGTCTCCGTTGGTGGTATCGGCGTTTAAAGATGATGTCCACATTTTAGGGTTTTGGATGAATTTTGGGATGGGAGGGGTCATCTTAAAAACCGTCATGCGTCATCCCCGAGAAGGCAATCCCCGTCCCCGACTCCAAGCGGTGGAACTACCGGGGATGAAGGGGTTATTAAATGCCATGGGGTTACCGGGCAAGGGGGTGGAAGCGACCATTAATCACATTCAAAAATCATGGGTGGCACGTGCGGTGAGGCCCATTGGATTGAGTGTGGGGGGCGAAACCATGGCAGAGTACCTTGAGGTCATTGAACGCATGGAAGAAGGATTGCGAACGGTGTCTTTTCCTCGGTTTTATGAACTCAATATTTCGTGTCCAAACACTGATGAAGGCCAGCAGTTGTTGCATACGCCCGGTTTGTTTCAGCAGTTGTTAGAGGGGGTTCGGGCTCGTACCGATGCGGTGGTCAGTGTCAAATTTTCACCCGATCAGCCCAACGCCCAACTATTACAGATGTCCGAAACCATGGCGGCGTTTGATCGGATGATGATTAATGTGGGCAACACCCGGTTTTGTACGTGTGCCGAAGTGGGATTGGCAACCAATGCCACCAGCACGGGTGGGGGGGGGTACAGTGGGGAAGGGTTGTTTCAGCGCACCTTAGAAATGGTGGGATTGTTGGGCCCGTTGGGCTTGCCTATCATGGCGACGGGTGGTATTTCGAGCCCTTATCATGTGGAAACCCTGATTGATCATGGGGCCACCTTGATTGGCATGGCCACGGCCTTGGTGGAGAATCCTTATACGGTGCCTTTAATTAACCATCGGTTATCCCTGCAATCCAAGCGCATGTTGTAATGACGCTATTGCAAGGGGTCGCCATGGCCAATGCGGGGCTGTCATTGATGACGGCTTATTTGTTTGCCCATTCTCGTCACTATTGGGCATTTACGGCCACTCATGTATTGGTGGCATTATGGTCGGTGTTTTATGCGGTGTGGCAGGGCATATCCCATCCACTTGGACAACAGGTGGCGTGTACGTTGTTGCAGGTGGCGGCAATTTCTATCCCTTATTTTTTTTCATGGGCGGCTTTATCGTATCCACATGTATCGTCTCGTATGTGGGAATGGCCACGTCATTGGGTGTGGTGGGTCAATTCGGTGTGGTGGGTGGGATTATTGGTGGTGTCCGTCACCCCCCTCATGATTAAGGGGTATCGCATTACCCCGTATGGGCTATGGCCGATAGCCGGCACGTTGTTTCCGTTGTTTTTGGTGTTTTTCTTTGTCAATATGGGGGTGGGCCTGGGGGCGTTGTGGGTGAGATCCAAACCCCGTCGTCGATGGGTAGAGTGGGTGGTGATGGTGTCACTGGCTTGTGCGGTGATAGGGGGAGCCAGTAATTTTCCATTGTGGTATGGATGGGACGTGCCCCCGTATGGCAATGCCTTGGTGGCAGTGTATTGCGTGATGATGATGGGGGCGGTCATTAAGTTTGAGTGGGTCGATGTGTCGGTGGTGGTGAGTCGGGGGGTGTCGTGGGGTATCACGGTGTGTGTGTTCGCCTCGGTGGTAGC
>RGUG01000105.1 GCA_010027915.1 bacterium
AAGTGATAGGTGTTGGCCAATATGATCTGGGCCCCCATATGATGCAATTGATGGGGCCAGATCCCTTTGACGGTCGCCTGGGTTCCCACCGGCATAAACACCGGGGTATCGACCACCCCATGCCGGGTGGTTAATTGCCCAACCCTGGCACGGGACCGTATCGAGCGGTGGGTAATGACAAACGTCATGCCAAGGCCGCCACCACCGAATCCAACACATTCCACCCCTTTTTTGTGGCCCACACCCGCTCCCCATTGGTCTTCAACCACCCATTGGATAGCAACCCTGCCATCGCCGGCAACCGGTCCAACCAAACCCCTGTTTTGTGGTACACATCCAAGATAGACACCCCCTCTTTGAGTCGAAAGCCCGTCAATAGCAAGCGTTCATAATGGGCCTCAGGGGTTTGAACCGGTGTGACCTGCAACCGACTACCCGACTGCCAATATGTCAAGCGAGAGGGATTGGAAAAAGACCGTCCGTCCCAATAAGAATGGGCACTGGGTCCCAATCCCAGATAAGGCACATCGGTCCAATACGATTGATTATGCCGGCACCGATACCCGGGCTTGGCAAACGCCGACACCTCATAATGCTCAAACCCCGCCGACTCTAGAAGGGATTGAATCACCTCATAATGAGCCAATGCCTGGTCTTCATCTGCCGGTTGGACGCGGGTTTTAGCAAATGGGGTCCCAGGCTCAATGGTTAAGGCATACGTCGACACATGGGTCACCCCCCACTCACACAATGCCTGCACGCTACGTACCACATCGTCTTCGGTTTGATGGGGTAACGCATAGAGTAAGTCCGCACTGATATTGTCGATACCTTGGTCTCGAAGCGTGGCAAAACACTGGTCACTATCAGATGGCAGGTGATCACGCCCCAACCAATCCAACTCGTTGGCATGAACCGATTGAATCCCCAGACTCACCCGGTTCATGCCCACTGCTTGCCACGCCTGTAGCATCTGAGCCGTACAATGGGAGGGGTGACACTCCACTGTCCACTCCTGAATGGTACCCTGGGCCAACCGATGAATGGCCGCTCCCAATTGGTCAATCATGTCTGGGGGTATCACACTGGGTGTTCCCCCACCAAAAAAAACCGTTTCTAGGGGTAATGGCCCCATAAGGTCAAGGTAATACTGGGCCTCGTCCCGCACCGATACGGACCAAGCCAACAGGGCATCGGCGTCAAATGGCTGTTTAAAAAACCCACAATAGGGACACAAACGATGGCAAAACGGCACGTGCACATACAGTGAAGCCACCGATCAAGATGACAATGACATGGCATTGCCACACCGGGAACAAGTGGCATCGGTTATCTTGCATTCAAACCCACACCGCGAACAAATAACGGTGGGAACGGAAGGCACCGCACGGCGGGCGTTCCAACGTGTCCAAACCAACCACCCAATCAACAAAACCCCCAACAACGGCAACCAGAAAGGGGCTAAAAACACCATGACCCCCATCCCAGTGGCCACCAGGGGCCCCACCCCCATTCGACGCAACCGTTGTACCATCAACAGGGCCAATACCCCCGAAATAAGGTACAACACCCACATTAGGATGGTTGAACAGGGACCCGCTTGTGCATACGCACCACCGTTCCCTCACCGGGTTGAGATGCCACCTCGGATCCATCCATCAAAGATCGAATGAACGTTAAGCCCAAGCCCAACCCAAACACCCCATGGTCAGGGGCATCGGGCTGCATTTTGGGTGACACAATATGATGCGTGTCAAAACCCGATCCCGAATCTGACACCACAATTTCGAGGGTATCTTGGTGAATGATGCTTTCAACTTTTACAACCCCACGAGGACCCACCGGATACGCATGTTGGACCACATTCGTACAGGCCTCCGAAACAGCCACTTTAATGTCTTCAATATCTCCTGAATGGGTGTTAAAAGTGACGCCTGATTATTCGGCACAGGCATGCGATTCTTCTTCAAACAAACGAATGTTTTTGGAGGTCAAACCAGAAATCTCAAAAATCTTCTTCACTTGTGGCCGGGCAGTGACCACATGCATGTGACGGTTTTCTTTGGATAACTGCCGGGCAGAATGGGCAATGGTACCCAATCCCGTACTGTCAATATAATGCACTTCTTGCAAATCCAATACCACGGATGATGACGATTCCCCCATCAATTCAGTCAATACTTTATGTAATTTAGGACACGTATACACATCAATCTCGCCTACCACCCTGACCACGGGCAACAACCCATTGCTATCGACGGATACAGAAAATTCAATCACCATGATGTCTCCTCATTTAATCGTCACCCTTGGGCGAGCCGCATGCGACCATTATGCGAATCGGGCAGGTATCTTACACCCATCACCCCTACGAATCAATGAATGGATCAGGTTCGGTAAGCAGGCTATGAAAAAATACCTGAATCAAAAAACTCCTGATTGGTTTTGGTCTGCTTTAAAAGGCGAATCAATTCTTCGGTGGCACTATCCGAATCGATGTTTTTGCGAAGTAAATACGCCTTTTTCAAGACATCTTCCGGTAAGAGTAGTTCTTCTTTACGGGTTCCCGAATTCACAATATCAATCGCAGGGAAAATCCGTCGATTGGCCAATCGACGATCCAAGTGCAATTCCATGTTACCCGTTCCCTTAAACTCTTCGTAAATAATATCATCCATGCGAGACCCCGTATCCACCAACGCCGTGGCCACGATGGTCAGGCTTCCCCCTTGCTCAATTTTTCTGGCCCCACCAAAAAACCGTTTGGGTTTATGCAAAGAACTAGGATCAAGACCACCCGATAACGTCCGACCAGAAGGAGGGACCACCAAGTTATAAGCACGGGCCAATCGGGTAATACTATCCAACAAAATCAACACATCTCGACCACATTCCACCAAGCGCTTGGCACTATCTAATACCAATTCTGAGATACGAACATGTTGTTCAGGTGGTTCATCAAATGTCGAAAATACAACCTCGCCGTTGACGGACCGCTCCATATCAGTCACTTCTTCAGGACGCTCATCAATCAAGAGTACCTTGATCACCACCTCTGGGTGATTACACGACACACTATTGGCGATTTCCTTTAAGATCGATGTCTTGCCCGCTTTGGGTGGCGACACAATCAAGGCACGTTGTCCCTTGCCGATGGGCACCAGCATATCCATGATACGTCCCGAAATGGCGGTATTGCCTGTTTCAAGCACCAACCGTTCATCCGGATACACGGGGGTTAAATTCGAAAACAGCGTGCGTTCTTTTACTTTTTCTGGGGCTTCCCAGTTGATGGCTTCCACACGCAACAAAGAAAAATAACGCTCCCCCTCTTTGGGAGGGCGAACCTGTCCCGAAATCATGTCCCCCGAGGATAATCCGAAGCGTCTGATTTGGGTTTGAGACACATACACATCTTCTGAACTAGGCAAATAATTATTGGTGCGTAAAAACCCATACCCATCCGGCAATAATTCCAATACCCCACGGGCAAAAATCAACCCATTTGATTCTGTTTTTGACTGAAGGAGTTTAAAAATGAGGTCATGTTTTTTGAGTTGCTTAAAGTCTGGCATATTGAGCTTGGTGGCCAACGCATGCAAGTCAGCCAACGAGGCATGCTGAAGCTCGATGATATCCAAACTATTATCGTTTTCAAGCAATGCTTTTTTTTCTTCTTCGGTCTTATTTTTACGTTTGTCCATGGGCACGCCCTTGCTATTAAAGATGGATGAAAATACATTCCACCGAATAAGCCATATTAAACAAGGCATTGCCTGAAATTGGTTACTTTGGGTGAAAAAGGAAGGATATTTTATTTAGGGAAATTACGCAATATATCAGCCGTTGCATACGAAATAATCAGGTCAGCACCCGACCGTTTAATGGATTGAAACGCCTCCATAAACAAAGCCGATTCAGATGCCATCCCCTGCTGGGCTGCCCATTTAAGCATACTGTACTCTCCGGACACTTGATACGCCACCAGGGGTAAGGTCACCCGTTGCCTCACCTCTCGGATGATGTCCAAGTACAACATCGCCGGTTTCATGATGAGCAAGTCCGCCCCTTCCTGAACATCCGCTTCCACCTCTCGAAAGGCTTCCATCCGTTGGGTCGGATTCAATTGATGATGAAACCGCCCCCCCGTCAACCCAGTGGCAGAACCGGCTGCATCCCGAAACGGACCATACAATGTGGACGCATATTTGGCCGCGTACGGAATCAGCAAGGTATTAAAAAAGTGGGCATGATCCAACGCTTGCCGTATGGCATGGGTCGCCCCATCCATCATGCCAGAAGGGGCAATGGCATCAACCCCCGCATGGGCATAAGAATAGGCGTTACCCTTAGTCCATGTCGCAACGCATTGCATCAGGTCATGGACTCGCCACAGTTTCACTCAGCGGAGCCGTTTTAGATACCTGGTTTCCAGAACCCCTTTTAGGAAAGCTCTCCTCTCCCGTTTTGCCATTTCTTTCTGCACTCGTTGGCATTGATGAAATTCGGGGTGTAAAAAGAGAAATTGTTTCAATTGAAATTGATTTAGATAAAGCTCCAGATTCGGTAAGCGATGCCTATCTTCGACTTCATTTGTTATCTCATCGGGTAATCAAACCTCATGGGGCTAATGTCGATGGAATATTTGGAATCCTAAATAATGTGGTGTGGACATCTGTAGGACCATGTCCAGTTGAAAATTTTGAAATAACTCGCGCTAATCTCAAACAAAAATTTGGCGCTATTACTGTCTTGGCAGTCGATAAATTCCCACGCATGGTTGATTACGTGATTCCATCTGGAGTTCGAATTGCTGATGCTGATCGGGTTCGACTCGGTGCGCATTTAGCTTCAGGTACAACAGTCATGCATGAAGGATTTGTTAACTTCAATGCTGGAACTCTAGGAACGTCAATGGTTGAAGGAAGAATTTCAGCAGGCGTAATTGTTGGAGATGGAACCGACGTTGGCGGCGGTGCAT
>RGUG01000106.1 GCA_010027915.1 bacterium
GGCCACAAGACACCCATGGTCACCATTGTGAAAGCACATTGCAACCAACCGTATATGCTGTATCCGGCTCTAACCACTAAGTTAGGCGTACCCAGTGATACAACCCAGTGACACCATCCTAAAAGGCCACAAGACACCCATGGTCACCATTGTGAAAGCACATTGCAACCAACCGTACATGGTGTATCCGGTTCCAAGCAGCTAAGCTAGGCATACCCAGTGATACAACCCAGTGACACCATCCTAATCGACCCTTTTTTAGCCCACACCCCGCTGATGGCCCGATACAGCCCATTCCATCTTGTATTGACCCGTGCCTTGTTTTCAGCCCATGATGTGGAAAGAAGACTTTTATGGCGATTCCCGCTACACTGAGGCGACCCCATCCGTGGGGGTATTCGGGCGACGATAAAGGAGACAGTATGTCAGGCAGTACATTTGGCACCCTATTTAAACTCATGACATTTGGTGAAAGCCATGGCCCGGCCCTGGGTGTCGTGATAGACGGCACCCCACCCCACCTGCCACTCAGCGAACAAGATATTCAAACCGAATTAGACCGGCGTCGACCGGGGCAAAGTAGTGTGACCACGCCACGCCAAGAAGCCGACCGCGTCCGTATCTTATCGGGGGTCTTTGAAGGGGTCACCACCGGTGCCCCCATTGCCTTGGTGATTGAAAACACCAACCAACAATCCCGAGACTATGCCCATCTTCAGTCGATTTATCGTCCAGGTCATGCCGATTACACATTTCAACAAAAGTATGGCATTCGCGATCATCGGGGCGGGGGCCGATCATCCGGCCGTGAAACAGCCGCACGGGTGGCGGCCGGTGCGATTGCCAAACAATGGCTCCTCCGCCATGGCATTCACATACAGGCCTACACCCGCTCGGTCGGTCCCATCGAAGCCGATACCTTTCAATTGGATACAATTGAGCAAAACCCCGTCCGTTGCCCTGATCCCGTCAAAGCCCAAGAAATGGTGGCCCTGATTGAACGCTTACGGGATGAAGGAGACAGCATTGGCGGGGTCATTGAAACCATTATTACAGGTTGCCCAGCCGGATTAGGCGATCCGGTATTTGACAAACTAGACGCGTGTTTGGCCCATGCCATGTTATCGATTGGGACCACCAAAGGCATTGAATTTGGGGATGGCTTTCACGCCACCCAACACCGGGGATCAGACCACAACGATGCTTGGCAGGTTGATGAGGGGGGACGCATCAAAACCCGTAGCAACCACGCTGGGGGTATTCTGGGTGGTATTTCGTCGGGTGAACCCATCGTGTTTCGGGTGGCCATTAAACCAGCCTCTTCTATCGCCAAACCCCAACAAACGGTCACCACTACCGGCCAACCCGCTCAAATTGAGGTGCATGGTCGACACGATCCCTGTATTTGTCCACGGGCGGTACCGGTCATTGAAGCAATGGCCGCCATGGTACTAATGGACCGATGGCTGATCCAGCGATCAATGAATCCAACCTGGGGCCACGAATCATAGGCGTCATACCCGTCAACTGACAGCCAGGGGGCACGTTACAAATCAGGCATGGGGGAACCGCACGAACCAATCAGCAGCGGGTCGGCGATTAACCCAACCCGACCGTAGGCCCCCGACTTTGCCACGTTGTATCGTCCCTGCATCAGAACGGGGTCATGATCGGTCAGGGTCAAGCCCATTAGAATCAGACGCAATCAGGATAGGGGAAACGCATCACGCACCGATTACCCGCACCAACGATCCCATCCACTCGTCAGACACCGGTCACCCGTAACCGAATTAAATTCAACAAACCACCCAAATACCCTGCTAACGTCTATCCCATCCCTCACAGCGATCCCTCCACCTGGCCTATTGGATGCCACCACCGGATCCCCCATGTTGTCATCCCAGCACCCTGATGCTACAAAAATACACTGGTTGGATCATCACGAACGGCCTCTTATATAGTCCCGATGACACACCAATCAAGGCAGGGACTTGAGCCTTATTGGCACAAAAAAGGGGCCAGTTTTGATGGCCCCTACCCAGTTAAAACGGGGGGATGTATGTCTCCGCCCAAGAAGACTAAATCCAGTTGTGAGACTAAGACTGAAATGACACCTGGTGGGTTGTGGTGGGCGGCGATTTGATATGTTGCTGATAACACTCAAAGGCATGCCATGCCTGCTCCGGTATATACGATCGAATCCGAGAGGGGTCTTCTGACAACGCTTGCAACAAGGATAGATTGTGTTCATACCCAATAAATTCTTGGATCATGTCACGGGTAAGGTCATGCACATTGCGTTGTTGATAAACCGAGGCAGGCCCATAAATCACCGAGGCCCCCAACGCCTGCACATAATAAGAGGCCCAAATATCATCCATGCGTCCGATACCGGGGAATAAAAAATAGTTGGGTAGCCACGACGCCTTAATAAAGGTATTTTGGGAATTAAAAGGCCCCGGCTTATTACTGGCAATCGGAAAACAAGCCGGATCGAATACGGCATCGGGTGAATGCTCCATGCGACAAATGGCGTCAATGTCCGGATCGCCATTCCAAAAATCTGCCTGAATATCAGCCGACACCAGTTGGGTTGACACCACCGCATGATGGCGTTGTGATAACAGCTGAAGCGGGTAGCCCCGATGCCATAAATGAGGATAATTGGTAACCGACACCGGATCAAACGCCGGTAACTCAGTGTGATAAAAATGGGCCATGGTGGGTGTTCCCAGCATCAGAGAGGATCCCCAACCGTCCATGGGGATATTGTCATCATCGACCACCGCCACCACATCTGCTCCACGATCCAAAGCCATTAAAAACCCCACATTGCGGCGCTGAATACAGTTCCAACCCAACGCGTCCGACAACTTCGGACTATAGGCTTCTTGCTCAGCAGGGCTCACATAAGTCCCTCGATCCAATCGATAATCAGCCGGTGTTTTTAAATCCCCAATCACAATCAGCTCCCAATCAGCTAACCGATCAAACTTGATCACGGCTTCCGTGGGGGGATTAATAGTGGTGGTAACAATTACTTTTTTCATGGTGTGACTCCTTGGTAGACCCGTCTATTTTCCCCTCTGTGTGAAAGTTGAAACAAGCAAATGATGGTGGGACTGTTTTAAAATCTGGCCGGGTGAAGAAAAGCGAGTCAAGATTCCCACTTTAAAATATAAAAAATTCCTAAAAAAAGGATTCTGAGAAACCCCTTCAATTCGAGGGACCCACTGGGAGGCCACTTCTCTCACAGCAACCCCCAAACGCAACGGCTTGACAATGGTTTCCAAGAAAAAGGGGTGTCGCCATTCTTTCCACTCAATGGCTTGCACCAAGGCACGAGGGAACAGCCGATACCCAAATGTCATATCCGTCAAATGGGTACGATAGAGCCACCTAAAAAAAGATTGGAACAAGTAATTGCAAACCCATTTCACGGGCTGATACCCCTGAAACGAGCCTTTTTTGATCCACCTTGACGCCGTAATGATGGCATTGGGATACGACCGGGCCATGGCAATCATATGGGGCACATCACGAGGATCGGTTTCAAGGTCACTGGCCATCATGATCACATGGGTACCTTGAATCACCTCAAACGCATCCTGAAAAGCCCCCCCCACAAAGGGTCGGGTTTGGTGTAATAACGTGAAGCGGGTGGGCTGTTGCTGACAATACGCCTGACAAATGGCCATACTGTCCGCCGTGGTTCGGTCACAAACCAACAAAATATATTCCAGAATATCATCCGCAGACAATGACTCTGTGGTGGTGATGGTTTGCTGTAATGACAGCGTCTCATTCATCACGGGGATTAACACCGAGACACGGTCTAACCTCTCAGCCCAACTGATGGGATGGGTGATGGGTTTATCCATTGAAAACACGATACCCCATTGTGAGGCGACAACCACCCGTTGCGTTGACTATATGCATAGCCTGTATAGTGTCTGATCCCCGTCCATTTGACAAGTTACCAATCGATCAGCACCCCAATATGATGGGTTGATCCCAAGGCCTCATGCTGAGAAAAGGCATATTGGAAGGTCATATCTTGAAACCGACAACTGACCCCTGCGTTGGGTTGCATCGACTCATTCAGTTGGGGAAAGGAGAGTGTCACAGACACCCCTTCCCACCATTGATTGACCACACTCAATGAGACTGTGGCACGGTCTGAAACCAACAACCCTGAGTACACACTTAAGGAGGGGAACAGTGAGACCCCCATCCCCAATCCCATGGTCATGGGCACCCGTTCGACGGTGTCATCGTGCCATTTGATCGGGGTCTGAAACACGTTTTTAATCACCCCACCCAATTGAAACCGATCCAGTTTCACCTGTCCGCCCACGTCAATGGACACCTGCTGTGAAATGGCATCTAAAATGGTATGGTGGGTATAGCCCACGCTGGATCCCAGTTGTAATTGGGGCCACACCTCCCAACATACTCCCGCTCTAAACTCCGACTCGGTATCGGAAAACTGTCCGACTTGCAACCCGGTGCCAAACGGCCCCATGATGGTATCGGGAATATCCCCCATCACACGGGTGGCGGCGGCCGCCATGAAGCCCAGGTTGGACGAAAGGGGAACCCCTACCCCTATCAACGCCGTTTGCATCATTTGGCTATAAAAAGAGCCAAATCCCAATACCATACTGGACGGGGCATCCAGCACCATACCCGCTGGATTCATGGCCAACGCATCCCCATCCATCGGCATCACCACAGCACTTCCACCCATTGACGCCACCTTGAGACTGGCACTTTCTAACACAGTGGTGGCATCAAGCGACTGATAGGACAACACCATGAGGATGGCACATACAATCTGATGATTGGTCCAAGGACAGCAGAAGATATCAAGATCACTATCGGTTCGGCCTATCCGCTCGGAGAGAATGAATTGGAAATGGAGGTGAGGGGGCGCGACCAGGTGGC
>RGUG01000107.1 GCA_010027915.1 bacterium
GTACAAAGGGTACAAACTGACACCAGCATTTGGTTCGTATAAAGGAGTCTTCCATGAACCCGTCCATTCAATCGGCGTTGTCTCATATTCAGCATTTATTAGAGGCCCAACTCCATCGGGTCGACCAACTCGCCCAATCACCCCCCTCTATTGACTTGACCCAATCATCCCATATTCGGGTTGGCATTTGCCCTGGTGATGGCATCGGACCCGTGATTACCGAACAAGCCCATCGGGTCATGGCCGCCCTCGTCAACGCCATTCCCCATCCCCACCGGACCATTGAATTCATCCCCATTGAGGGCCTCACCCTGGAACGACGACTCGCAGAACAAGTGGCCATTCCTGCCGATGTGTTGGCACAACTACGCACCTGTGATGTGGTGTTAAAGGGCCCCACCACCACCCCCCAAGCCGGTAGCGGTGTCCCCAATATCGAAAGTGCCAACGTGGCCATGCGACGGGAATTGGATCTCTTTGCCAATGTTCGGCCCGTGGTCATCCCGGATCGCCAGATCGACTGGACGTTTTTTAGGGAAAACACCGAAGGGGAATACATGTTGGGCTCTCACGGTATCCACGTTACCCCCGAATTGAGCTTGGATTTTAAGGTCACCACCGAGCCGGGCTGTATGCGTATCATTCGGGCGGCGTTTGAATTTGCCAAGCAAAACAATAAAAAACGCGTGGCCGTGGTGACCAAATCCAACGTCATCAAAACCACCGATGGCCACTTTTCACGGGTAGCCCATCAACTCGCCGCTGACTATGTCCCTCACGGGATTCAATTGGAAGAATGGTATGTGGATATCATGGCGGCCAAACTCATTGATCCGAGTAGACAAGCCGATTTTGATGTGTTGGTCATGCCCAACTTGTATGGGGATATTCTCACCGATGAAGCCGCCCAATTACAAGGCGGTGTGGGCACCGCCGGCAGTGCCAACATCGGATCGAGATGGGCCATGTTTGAAGGCGTGCACGGCTCCGCCCCTCGCATGGTCACCGAAGGCCGTGCCGTCTACGCCGATCCGTCCTCCATGCTCAAAGCATCCGCCATGCTGTTGCGTCATATCGGATGGTGGGATCAGGCCACCGCCTTGGATGAAGCCCTAAGCATTTGTACCCACAGTGAAAAACAACACGTCATGACCGGACGGGCCAATGGGGCCACGGCATCCCAATTCGGAGACTATGTCTTATCCTGGGCCCTTCACCCCGACCGTCACGACCGTTACACCCAAGGAATACACCATGCGTGACCAACTGACACAGCTGGCCGAACAAGCCAAACAAGACATTTTGGGTGCTGATACCCTGATGGCCCTCGATCACATTCGGGTGAAATATTTGGGTAAAAAAGGACAGCTTACCGATATCTTAAAAGATATTTCTCGTCTGTCAGCCGACGAAAAACCCCTGGTCGGCCAGTGGGCCAACGCATTCAAAGACGACCTACAACAAGACATCGACACGCGAAAACAAGCCCTCAAAACCATGGCATTGGCCGACCAACTGGCCCGAGACGCCGTGGATGTGACCCTGCCGGGCATTCGCCGATCGGTAGGGGCCGCCCACCCCATCTCTCAGGTCATGGACACCGTGTGTGGGTTTTTTACCCGATTGGGATTTGACATCACCGAAGGGCCCGATATTGAAACCGAATACCACAATTTTGAAGCCCTTAATATTCCCTCCCATCACCCGTCACGGGATATGCATGACACGTTTTATCTCCCCAATGGGGAATTGTTACGTACCCATACCTCTCCGGTTCAAATTCGTACGATGCAGGCCCAATCTCCCCCTATTAAAATCGTGGTACCTGGTACGGTGTACCGATGTGATACCGACATTACCCATTCCCCTATGTTTCATCAGATTGAAGGGTTGGTGGTGGATACCCATGTGACCTTTGCCCAATTAAAAGGTACCTTGCAATCATTTTTACACTTCTTTTTTGGTCCCGATCGTCCCGTTCGGTTTCGACCCAGTTACTTTCCGTTTACCGAACCATCCACTGAAGTGGATGTGGCCTGTGGCCACTGTGGGGGGCGGGGCTGTGCCTCATGCAAACACTCCGGATGGCTCGAGATTTTGGGGGCCGGCATGGTCCATCGTCATGTGTTTGAGGCGGTGGGTTACGATCCTGACACGGTGACTGGGTTTGCGTTTGGTATGGGGGTTGAGCGATTGGCCATGCTCAAATTTGGCCTATCCGATATTCGATGGTTATACGAAAACGACCAACGCTTTTTAGGAGGTCTGTCATGAAATTGGTATGGTCATGGCTAACCGAATGGTTGCCCCTGTCATGGACCCCGTCTGAATTGGCCGATCGCCTGACGGCCGCAGGGTTTGAAATTGAATCGATTCATCACTTTGGAGGCGAGATCCGTGGCATTGTCACGGCACGCATCGACACCATCACGCCCCATCCCAATGCGGATCGGTTGCAGATTACCCAGGTCCATGATGGAAAAAGTACCCATCAAATTGTCACCGGGGCCACCAACATCAAGGTGGGTGACGTGGTACCGGTCAGTTTGCCCGGGGCTGTTCTGGCCAATGGGTTGGTGATTGAGAGCCGTCCCCTGCGGGGGGTTCCCAGTCATGGCATGTTGTGTTCAAAATCTGAATTGGGGTTGCCCAGTGATGAAGAGGGGATTTGGATTTTACCTCCCGATACGGCTTTGGGATTGGACTGGGTCAAAGCGGCCCTTTTGTCCGACACCCTATTGGATGTGGCCATTTTACCCAATCGAGGGGATTGTCAAAGCATGTGGGGCCTCGCCCGCGAAATATCGGTATTGGCCGATTGCCCCCTGCCCACCCTCGCAACTGACTACACCACCCATGACTTACCTTTCAGCACCCACCTGGATGCCCCGCATGATGGGTGCCGGCATCTGTCTCTGACCCCCCTCTATTACCATGGGGGTCATGTGCCCATCACCATGCAACGACGCCTGGAATGCATGGGCCTTCGCTTGATTCATCCCGTGGTGGATGTGTTGAACTATGCCATGTTGGAATGTGGGCAACCCTTTCATGCCTATCGCCATGCAGATGGCCTGACGTTTCGGGTGGCCCCCCATAACAGTGAAGAGCCCATGCCCTTGCTGGATGGCACGGACCGTCTGGTACCAACGGATGCCTTGATGGTGTGGCATGGCGACAAACGGGGTGCCATTGCGGGTATCATGGGCAGTCGGGATACCGGCCTGACAGCAGATACCACCGCTTGTTGGATTGAATCGGCGTATTTTGACCCTGCCATTGTCAGAAAAACCGCACGGGCCATGGGGCTACGAACGGATAGCCTGGCCCGGTTTGAAAAAGGGGTTGACCCTTGTCAGGTCGCCCATTGGCGAGACCGGGCCTTGCATTGGTTGGACCGCGTTTTATCGGTTCAAATTGGGTCGACCGCTTGTTCATGGACTGCCCCCAATTGGCCCGCCCAACCCTACTTGCCGTTTAACCCAGATGCCATCAACCGCCTATTGGGCACGGACTTGCCATCCCAACCCATGATCAGCTGGTTGCATCGGTTGGGCTTTGTGCAAGAGGGCGATCGGGTGCGTGTGCCCTCGTGGCGGCATCACGATGTGTGCACCGAGGCATGTTTGGCCGAAGAAGTGGCCCGCATGATGGGGTATGACCACTTGCCTACCAGCACCCAGTTGCCCATGGTGCCCCAAACCCCGCCCACACGGTTGTCGGTATTATCCGAGCAAAGCATGTCATTTTGGCGGCATCAGGGCATGACCCAGGTGCACACCTTCACGATGGTCTCCCCCGACGAATTTACCCGTTTTTCGATCCCCCAGCCTTCTGACGGGGTCACCATTCAAAACCCCTTATCGGTCGACCAATCGGTGTTACGTCGGTATTTGATGCCGTCGTTGTTGCGGGTGGTACAGCATCACCATGCCCGACAATGCCAAACCGTGGCCATTGCAGAAGTGGGCAAGGTGTTTTTTGAAACCCCCGGCGGATCCATCCGAGAAAACACGGTGTTAGGGGTGATGGCCACCGGACCGATTTATCCCCATTCGCACCGACCAGACCGGGGTGCGACGTGGACATTTGATCACTTAAAAGGCCTGACCGTGGAATGGCTGACATCGTTGAACATGGATCTTGAGGGATTGGAATGGGATGGGGTGACGTATCCGATGTATCACCCGACCTGCAGTGCCGACGCGCGTGTGGGGGCCACGGTGGTGGGCAATGTGGGCTTCGTTCACCCTGCCATCACCGATGAAATGGGCATTCGCACCCCCGTGGCCTACATTGGGTTTTCGTTGTCCTCCTTGGCACGCATGGCACCCAAACCCATCGCCAACGCCACCCCCCCTTCTCGTTACCCTGACAGCCGGCGGGACCTGTCGTTTATTGCCCCGTCGGACTTGCGTTATGCCGAAATTGACCGCCTCATCCGCGACCATTTGCCTGCCGAGGCCATTCATTTTGAATTGTTTGACCGCTTTGAGGGCCCGCCTTTGGGCGATAACGAAGTCAGTTATGCCTTGTCGTTTGTGTACCAATCATCCGAACGCACGTTGTCCGATGACGAGGTATCATTGGTGCATCAGGGGTTGTGTGAATCGCTGAAACGGTCCTTACCCATTACGATGAGGGCGTAACATGGATACCCCCATGTTGCGCCAATACCAACAGCTCAAAGCCGAGGTACCCGATGCGGTGCTTTTTTTTCGGTTGGGTGATTTTTATGAGTTGTTTATGTCCGATGCAGAAGCGGTCGCCAAGGAACTTAATTTGACCCTAACCGGACGGGGTAAAGACGAGCAGCGGGTTCCCATGTGCGGGGTGCCCCACCATGCGGCCGATCATTACATTCAAAAGTTGATCCAAGCGGGGTACAAAGTGGCGGTGGCCGAGCAAGTCGAAGAC
>RGUG01000108.1 GCA_010027915.1 bacterium
GCACCTGCCCGGTCGACACGGTGGTCAACGTGCCCAACGGATCAACGCCGGTGGCATGTGGTCAAAGAGGGAGAACCAGCAGGTGTTCTCTACCCCAGTTGGGGGGTACCGGGTCGTGGGTGTATTCGGTTTTATAGTCGAGCCGATGGTCAATGGGTGTATCACATGCACGATGACCCGGTGGGTATTCGGGGGTGCTGCGATGGGCTGGTGGTGGGAATGGAGTGGGTGTGGTGGCGATGGCGGTGCCATCGCAGGGCATGAGTACAGTGGTGGGTGTCAGGGTGAGCGGCCGACACCCACAGAAATTGGAAAGTATGCCCTTTCCAAATCTCTCGGAGTCCCCCGACCCATTGGGTTGATTCCCTTAATGGATGGGGATTAAACAGGTGGGTATAAGGGGGGCTTACTTGGCGGGGTGTTGTGCCGCGAGTTTTCCACGGTGGGTGCTACGGTGGGTCCTTCCCATAATGGGTCTTGAATGCCCGCATCGTGAAACCCTTTGGACCTCAATAAACAAGCAGGGCATTGGCCACATGGGGGCCAAACCCCTTCATAGCAAGTATGGGTATCTCGATACCATGCCAACCGCCCCCATGATGCCATCATGCGGACGGTGTCGGCTTTGCTACAAGCCATCAGGGGGGTTTGAATACGGATGGGGTAATCCAATCCCAATTGCAGGGTGGTTTCTAATGAGGTAATAAAGGCAGCCCGACAATCGGGGTACCCGGAATAATCGGTTTCGCATACCCCTGTAATCACCTCGGTTATTCCCCATGATTTGGCCCATACGGCGGCCACGGTTAACAACATGATATTACGCCCTTCCACCAGTGTATTGGGCACCGAATCGGTGTGGGTAATGGGGATATCATGGGTTAAGGCATTGGGGGTGATGCCCCAGGGGACCGTGACGATGGCATGTCGGATTCCAGCGTGGTGGGCCAGTCGGGTGGCACACTCCAATTCGATGCGATGGCGCTGTCCATAATCCACGGTGATGGCTGCGACTTGTTCATAACGATCCAACGCCCAGGCCAGGCACGTGGTGCTGTCTTGTCCACCCGAAAAGACCACCACAGCCCCACTGTTTTTTGGGGTCATGATGCCTTGGTGTCGGTGCAAAACCGCTGAATGGTGGCCAGGGCATCTTGGCGACCAGCGGGTGGTGAGGTCACAAAAGCAGGGGGGGTTTTGGTTAATCCCAATATGTCGTGCAAGACCCGTATTTGGCCATCGCAGTGTGGGCCGGCCCCTATTCCGATGGTGGGAATGGGCACGGTTTGGGTGATGGTGTGGGCCACTTTATCGGGCATGTGTTCTAGTACCACCGCAAAGGCCCCTGCCTCGCTGGCTTCTAACCCCAAGGCACACAATTGTTCCGCCCCAATGGGGGTGGTGCCTTGTTTTTTATACCCCCCTAACATGTGAACCCATTGCGGTGTTAACCCAATGTGGGCCATCACCGGAATGCCTGAGGCCACCATGGCGTTCATCATGGGCACCACCCGCGGGTGCGTCTCGACCTTCACGGCCCCGGCTCCCCCTTGCTTGATTAACATGCCGGCGTGTCGCACGGCCTCTTCGATGCTAATTTCAACACTTAAAAAGGGCATATCTGCCACCACCAATGTGTGGGGGGCACCCCGCACCACCATTTCGGTATGATAAAGCATTTGGTCCATGGTGACAGGGAGGGTGGTGCGATGGCCTTGCACCATGTTGGCCAATGAATCACCCACCAAGATGGCATCGACCCCCGCTTCTTCTAATAACTGAGAAAAAAACGCATCGTAGGCGGTGACCATGGTGGTACGGCCCTTTTTTTGAATCCCATGGGGGTATTTCATCGTGTTTTCAACTTTCGCCATACATTGGCCCATGGTGATGAGGGCTCGTCTTCTTTGTATAGATTAAACAATCGGGTTTCTAAAGCTTGCTTGGTTAAATAACGGGTTAAATTGCCATTTTCGGCAATCGAAATAATGCCGGTTTCTTCTGACACCACAATAATAATGGCATCGGATACCTCACTCAGGCCCAATGCGGCACGGTGCCGGGTTCCCAACCGACGATCATGAATCAAACTATTCGAAAGGGGTAACAGGCAACCCGCTGCCACGATGGATTGGTCACGAATGATGACGGCCCCGTCATGGGTTGGGGATTTTCCCCAAAACAACGAACACAATAGTTCGCTGGTAATGGTGGCGTGAATGGGGATCCCCGAGTCGGCGTATTGTCCCAGGTGAATACCTGATTCAATCACCATCAAGGCCCCCACCCGTTCTTGTGAAAACCGTTCGGTTGCTTTTAGCAATTGCTTGATGGCCGCAATGCCTTGATAACGAGGCCGTTGACTTGACCAATTGCCGACCCAACGGCTGCTACCGATACGCTCTAAAACCCGTCTTAATTCAGGTTGAAAAATCACGATAATCAAGACCATCAGCCCTTGGGCAAACCACCCCATCAACCATCCTAACGTGGTAAAATGCAACACTTTACTCACCGCAAAGAGTGCAAATACCGCCAGAAACCCCCTTACCAATGATTCAGAATGGGTACTGGATATCCAACTTAATACCCGATAGGTAATCAAAAACACAATGGCCAAGTCCAATCCCATGGCCATGTGATGCCAACTTAATACCCAGGTCATTACACAACGTCCAATCGCAACAGGTCATCCAGGCTTTCACGTTCGATCAGGGGGGTGGCTTTTTGATGGCTTACCAATACCATGGCGGGTCGAGCGGTACGGTTGTACTGAGATGACATGGTGTAGTTGTAAGCCCCTGTGCCAAACACGGCAATCAGGTCTCCGACTGATACCGGTGCCAAGAGGGTGCGATGGGTCAACACGTCGCCTGATTCACAATACCGTCCGGCAATGGCATAGGGCTCGGTGGCCTCCTGATGGGCTTGGCTGGCATTGCAATACGTATACTGTGATTGATACAACATGGGGCGGATGTTGTCGGCCATTCCCCCATCCACAAACACATAGGTCTTAATGCCGGGTATCTCTTTAATGGCCCCCACGGTGTAAAGGGTAACCCCAGCGGTGCCCACAATCGAACGCCCGGGTTCCACTATCAACTTGGGGTGTCGATAGCCTACCCGATCAAAACGCTCTTTTAACCGGGTCGCCATTCGGCTGATCACATCGGGAATGGGCATGGGATCATCGCTGGCCACATACTGAATGCCGATGCCACCGCCTAAATTGATTTCATCCAATGGTCGACCCAATTCTTCACTGATTCGAATGGTGTGCGTGGCCATCAAATCAGCCAATGTTACATAAGGATCCACGTCAAAAATTTGTGACCCAATATGACTGTGTAATCCCAAAAATCGTATTTTGGGATGGTCTTTGATCAATCGTACCAACCGCAACAAATCGGTTTGGTCGATACCAAATTTGGAATCGATGTGCCCTGTTTTGATAAAGTCATGGGTATGGGCTTCGATTTCCGGTTTTAAGCGAAACATGATGCGGGCAATCAACCCCCGCTGCTCGACCAATTGTAATATGGTGTGAAGCTCGGCTTCATGATCGACCACGATCCGCACCGAATGACTCAGGGCCATGTCCAATTCGGCAACGGATTTATTGTTGCCATGTAATACAATTGATGGGATGGGGATGTTACTTTTTAATGCGGTTAACAACTCCCCAGCGGAGACCACATCCACTCCCAATCCTTCTTCGGCCATGAGATTGAGCAGACCCAAATTGAGGCAAGACTTGCCTGCAAATACCACCATATGGTTGGGGTATACATCGCCTAGGGTTCGGGTATAAAGCCGGCACTGATGCCGAATGGTGGCTTCGTCCATGACGTATAAGGGAGAGTCAAATCGATTAACCAATTCCCGTGCCGATAGGCCCGCAATGGTTAGGGTGCCCGATTCGTCAGTGCCAACACCCAGGGGTGCCACCCCATTATGAATGGATAATACGGTCATGCGAGGCCTCTCCTTTGTCGATAATTAAAATACCATTGAGGTGATCCATTTCATGTTGAATAATACGGGCCACATACCCCCCCAAAGAGTTGAGTTGTATGGGACGACCACTGGGGGTGTGGGCGGTGACGGTAATGCGGGTACTTCGTGGCACCACCACGGTTATATCCGGTAAACTCAAGCACCCCTCTTCTCCCCATTCTTCGCCCGATTGTGCCACAATCGTGGGATTAATGAGGGCCATTTGATGCTGCTTGTAACCCACCACCACCAAACGCAAGCCAATACCCACTTGGGGGGCGGCCAATCCGACCCCCTTCATTTTGATCATGGTGTCAAACATGTTACGAACCAATGACAACACCGGACGTCCAAAATCGGTGACCGGTTCGGCGACTTGTCGCAAGAGGGGGTGGGGGTGTATCAAGACGGGCAACACACTCATTGGATACCCACCACCGCTTGGTTATGCCGTGGCGAGGGCTGCGGTGACCCGTTGGGCAACACGCTCCCAATTCACCACTTTCCAAAACGCCCCCACGTAGTCGGGCCGACGGTTTTGGTACGTCAGATAGTACGCATGTTCCCAAACGTCCAATCCCAACACAGGGGTATGACCGGTCATCAGTGGTGAGTCTTGGTTGGGCGTAGAGGATACGGTCAATTCACCTGAAGGGGTAACCGAGAGCCATGCCCACCCACTACCAAAACGGGTTTTGGCAGCGGTTTCAAAGGCTGTTTTAAAGGCATCCACTGACCCCCACTTTTGAGTCAATGCAAGGGCTAATTCCCCATTGGGGGCATTATCTTCCTGGCTTGGTGGGGCCATGATGTCCCAAAACAACCGGTGATTGTAGTCCCCCCCCCCATTGTTTTGGACGGTGGGACGTAAGGTGTCTGGCAATTCGGCTAGGTG
>RGUG01000109.1 GCA_010027915.1 bacterium
ATATCGAAGGGTGAGGAAAAACACGGGCCTGCCAGTCACGGCCCACATGGTACCCATTGGCCCGAAGGGAGGTCACCACGGATTGCATGCTCAAGATGGTCGCAGGCAACAAGGCATGGGCCTTTGAATGGGCATCGGTATCCGTGGGCGGTTTAAAGACCAATACCCCCACTGAGCGTTCTTTGACAGCCCGAACGTAACGGCGAATGACCGTATCGGTCGCCAGGTTATCGACTTCCCCTTCAGACAAACTATGCACCCGAACCACTTGATGAGGGGCCTGCCGGGCCAACACCGCCAATCCCTCTTGGTCATTAAATTCAACCACGCCAACCTGAAACCCATGAGTGGTCAAGATGGTATGGGTGGTACCCAATAAGCCAGGATACCCCATCACCGATGTCCCCTCAAAAATCACGACGGGCAAAAACGATTGACGGGTCATGTGCTGGGTTTTAAGGGCCATGGACTGCGGGGTAATGGACACATTGTTAGACAAGCGGGGGATCAAGCGAAACCCATACGATGCAATGGCACGGGTCACATGAGGAGAAAACCCCATACCCCGTTGGAGAATATCCTCGGTAGTACCAAAAAGTCCCATCAGCTGGAGTTCGGGCATTCCCACCACCTGACCCGGCATATCCGCATGAAACAAGTGATAAAGGGTGTCATACAACGCAGGGGTATCAGCCCAAATATAGAGTCGTTTGGAATCAATGGGGGTATGAAGCAAGGCATCCGACAAGGGGGACCATGGGCCAATTAATCCCAAGCGTGCCAATGACATTAAATCCGATCCCCGCCATAAGGTCACCCGACCATCGCGTACCAAATCACCCACGGTGGTTTCTTCAATGGCAATGGCCGACACCGCCCCCGAGGCTTTCAGTTGGGTCAATACCGACGACAACGACATCCCCGCCCGATCAGCCAAGGACATGACGTCATGAAGGGACATCACGGTTTCGACGCCTTTGTGGGAAGCCTGATACCGATGATACTGCCAACTGCGATGGGCCGCCACCGAGAAGCCCAGACAAATGGCCACAACGCAGACCCACCAACCCACTGGTTTCAAGACGCCCCGCCCCCTTTCAGTTGGGCATGAATAAAGGCATCCAGGTCGCCATCCATCACCCCTAATACGTCGGAGGTTTCACAATCGGTTCGGGTATCCTTGACCAATTTATAGGGATGAAACACATAATTTCGGATTTGATTCCCCCAGGCAATGTCTTTTTCAACCCCCCTCAATTCGGTGATTTGGTCTTTATGCTGTTGTTCCATCAGTTGAATCAGGCGTGATTTAAGAAGGGCCATGGCCGTTTCGCGGTTTGAAATTTGGGAGCGACTGGCCTGTGACTGGGCCACCAATCCTGTGGGAAGATGGGTAATCCGAACGGCCGAGTCGGTTTTATTGATGTGCTGCCCTCCCGCCCCGGTCGACCGATAGGTATCAACCCGCAGGTCTTTGGGATCGAGTTGCACGCCCGAAAAATCGGCACTGATTTCGGGCACAACGTCCACGGCGGCAAAAGAGGTTTGCCGTTTGCCATTGGCATTAAACGGCGAAATGCGAACCAAGCGATGCACACCCACTTCGGTTTTGAGTAACCCATACGCCAAGGGACCGGTCACATGCAGGGTCACCGATTTTAATCCGGCCTCATCACCAAGCGTTTCATCCATCACAGACCATTGAAACCCTTTGCGATCGAGCCATCGGGTATACATACGCTTGAGCATATCGGCCCAATCTTGGGCATCGGTGCCCCCCGCCCCAGCATTGATACTAAAATAACAGTCGTGGGCATCAAATTGTCCCGATAAATACGAGTGAATCTCAAGCTCATCCACATCGGTGATAAGCCCATGGGTCATGGTGGTCAGTTCATGGAGGGCGTCAGGCGAATCCGGGTCTTCTTTAACCAGCTCGATCATGACCTCAATATCTGAGACCAAGCGGGACAGGCGGTCAAATTTTGCCACTTTGGCCTTCAGTTGATTAAGTTGTGAAAAGGTGGCTTGTGCCGTGGGGTTATCATCCCAAAACCGATCTTGTGCCATACCCAATTCAAGATCGGCAATGGCAATCCGAGAAGCGGCAATCTCAAAGATAGTCTCCGAGGTGGTTTAATTTATCGCGGTAGGTATGAAACAACGTGAGCTGTTCGTGCATCAACAGTCTCCTTTCATTATGACAATCGACTCACATCAATAAAGGGATTAAAGACATCGGGGCCTTTGGGTTGTTCGATGGTAATGTCAATGCGAAACAACACCTGAAGTGTTTCGGCATGGCAGGCCTTTAACATCTCTTGATAGTACGAGAACCCTTCTATTTTATATTCAATAAGGGGGTCTTTTTGACCCAGTGCCCGCAACCCAATGCCTTCACGCAGGCTTTCCATGTGATGCAAATGATCAATCCATTGCCGATCGAGGGTGGACAAAATAACACGCCGTGCGGCGAGGTCATCAAACACCTGAGGGGGAAGTTTGGACTTTTGGGTTTGGTACGCCTGCATCAAGTCATGGTGCAACGACTCAAGCGGCTGAGGGGCCTGACGCCAAGTGGTGATTAAATCAGGGAAGGGAAACATGACCCCCAAGGTGGTAATGGCCTCATCCCAACGAGACAAAAAAGCGGGGGATTGGGGATCATAGGCAGGAAGGGTATCCGTCAAAACCGAACGGATCATATCCGCCACGTCCTCATCAAGCGATGGGGCGGTAAGCAAGCGGTCACGGCGTTGATAAATCGCTTCGCGTTGTCGGTTGAGCACATCGTCATATTGCAAAATTTGTTTGCGGATTCCAAAGTGATAGCGTTCGACTTTCACTTGGGCCCGTTCGATCGAGCGGGTAACCAACCCATGCTCAATGGGGGTATCATCGGGCATACCCAAGCGGGTCATGACATTGGCAATGCGTTCCGAGCCAAAGAGTCGCATCAGGTCATCTTCGAGCGAAACAAAAAAACGGGAGCGACCGGGATCACCTTGTCGACCCGAGCGGCCACGCAATTGGTGATCGATCCGGCGGGATTCATGGCGTTCCGAGCCGATCACGAGCAAGCCACCCCGTTCTCTGACCCCCTCACCCAATTTAATGTCCGTCCCCCTACCCGCCATGTTGGTGGCAATGGTCACCGCATGCGATTGACCAGCCTGGGCAATAATATCGGCTTCGATGTCATGAAACTTGGCATTGAGCACCTGATGGGGAACCTTGCGTTGGGTCAGGAGGGCCGAGAGGGCTTCGGATTGTTGAATCGAGATGGTCCCCACCAAGACAGGTTGACCGGCATCATGGGCGGCCACCACTTCATTGACAATGGCCTTGTATTTTTCTTGACGGGTTTTAAACACCAGATCGGGTTGATCCTGTCGTTGGACCGGGTGATGGGTAGGGATGGGGACCACATCCAGGCGATAAATGGTAGAAAACTCACTGGCTTCGGTAAGGGCGGTACCGGTCATGCCCGCCAACTTGGGAAAAAGTCGGAAGTAATTTTGAAAGGTAATGCTGGCCAATGTTTGGCTTTCTTCACGAATGGGGACCTGTTCGATCGCTTCAATGGCTTGATGCAAGCCATCCGAATACCGACGCCCCTCCATCAACCGGCCCGTAAACTCATCGACAATCATCACCTCCCCGTCTTTGACCACATAATCGGTGTCCCGGGCATACAAATGCCGGGCTTTGATGCATTGCAAGACAATGTGGGGGATGTCCATTTTGCCGGGGGCGTACAAGTGGGGGATACCGAGTGCGGATTCAACCGCCGATATGCCCAATTCGGTGAGACTGGCGTGTCGGGTTTTGCGATCGAGCGTGAAGTGTTCCCCATCCAGGAGTGATTGGGTAACATCCGCCAATACACGGTATTGGTCAGTAGACTGGGAAATGGCACCCGAAATAATAAGGGGGGTACGTGCTTCGTCGATCAGAATGCTATCCACTTCATCCACCACGGCAAAATGGCGCCGGGTCTGGGTCAATTCATCCGCCGACAGGGCCAAGTGATCCCGAAGGTAATCAAACCCAAATTCATTGTTGGTACCATAGGTCACATCGGCATCGTAGGCCATCCGGCGGGTGGCGGGGGACATATCGGCCTGAATCAGGCCAACCGAAAGCCCCAAAAATCGAAAGAGTTGACCCATCCATTCAGAATCGCGACGGGCAAGGTAATCGTTGACGGTCACCACGTACACCCCTTTGCCTTCGAGGGCATTAAGGTAAGTGGCGAGGGTGGAGACCAAGGTTTTGCCTTCACCGGTTTTCATTTCGGCAATTTTACCTTGATGCAAGACCATCCCCCCGATTAATTGCACATCAAAGTGGCGCAACCCCAGCACGCGTTTGGATGCGTCACGGACCACCGCAAACGCCTCAGGCAATATGGCATCGAGGGATTGGCCCTGGGCGAGTTGGGCTTTAAAGTCGATGGTTTTGTGTTGTAATTCCTCATCGGTAAGCGTGGCAATGGCAGGTTCCAAGGCATTGATGCGGTCCACCAAGGGGCGATAGGTTTTAAGGGTACGGGTTAGCGGATCACCCAACACAAACGATAAAACAGACGTTAAGAATGACATGGACAATTCCTTTTGGGAGGGGATGAGGAAACAAAGCATGAGCACGCCACACCCACGGAAGCAAGCTCAGCGGCCCATAGTAAAACAGAGTGAGAAAAAATACAAAAGTGGGGGATCAACCCAATACCCACCCTTATACAAGGTCGAGGTTTCTTAAGCGGCGTTGCCCCCTTGGTCGGGGGTTCTGAAAGGACCTTGCCCTTACGGGGATTCATTAGGGCCCTACCCTTACGGGGATTCATCAGGGGCCATGCCCCTGATGGCGGGTGCGGGCACGCAGTGCCC
>RGUG01000110.1 GCA_010027915.1 bacterium
TTTCTTCATGGGACCATCATTGCCACTCATGCGGGCGCAGAAACTGCGACGCCGACCTGCAGCCTTGCTGTCTGGTGCCAGTTTACTGGGCGGTGTATGGGCGTTGTGGCGTGCCAATCAGCGGTTATTGGGGCGTATGGTTCAAGACGATCAGGTGATCATGGCCATGCACCGGTTATGTGAAGATGTGTGTATGGCCAAGCAAATTGATACCACGATGCCTGATGGGGTCGGTTTTGACCATGGGGTGACCTATCGATGGGGCACGCAACGCATCATCAGGGAAGGGGTAACCACCCAGCGATTATGCGATATATCGGTCAATAAGATAGATATCACGTTGACCCCTGAGCTATTGGCTTGGGTGGTTCAGGTAGGGAACCAGACCTACCGGGGGGTGTGTGGGCGATGTACCGTTCAATCCTCGTTGTAATCATGGTGGGCATGGCCCTTTGCCTGGTGATGTTGATGGGCTACCGGGCCCAGTTGTTGTATGGGTGGATGAGGCTGGCTCGCTTCCGTGCTGATATGGGGGTGGCCCTGACTTTGGTAGGGGATGGTATGGCCCATTTGTCGAGTGTGGATATTCCATCGTCTGTGTTGCCTCGTCATTGGTCCGAGATGGGGACCGGAGGGGTCGTGCTTGACTTTCCTCATGGGTCTGTTCGATATTACAGGGAGTCATCCCGTGTATTAGTGGTGGGGATCACACCTACCCGGGCAGTGTCGGCGTTATCGGTGATGGCGACGGTCAGTGGCAATCGGGTGCTACAAGCCAATCAAAAAACGTGGTGGGTTGAATAAGGAGACGACGATGCGGTATTGGATGATGAAATGCGAGCCATCGGTGTATGCCATCAGCGATTTGGAGCGTGATGTGATCACCAGTTGGGAAGGGGTGCGGAATTACCAGGCACGCAATTTTATGATGGAAATGAATGTGGGGGACTACGCCTTTTTTTATCATTCCAATGCTGCGCCACCAGGCGTGGCGGGTACCATGCGTATTCATCGTGCGGCAACCCCCGACCCATTTGCATGGGACCCACACCATCGATATTACGATCCAAAGTCAACGCCTGACTCACCTCGTTGGGTGAGTGTCAGTGTGGCCCATCAGCGCACGTTTTCTCAGCTGGTCAGTATCGAGCGGTTACGTGCCACCCCTGAGTTGGCTTCACTGATTATCCTAAAAAAAGGCAATCGGTTGTCCATTACGCCCCTCACCGAATCCGAGTGGCAGGTCATCATGGCATTGGCCGACGCATCCGGTACGGCTCACCACGTGCGATAGGATAGACTAGGAAAGCCGGTCATCGATTGGGTGGGGCAAAGGTAAAGCCTGGGTCAAAGGGTTGTAAACAGAAAGGGTGAGTGTCAGCGATGGCCCATCAGCGCACGTTTTCTCAGCTGGTCAGTATCGAGCGGTGACCACCCCTGAGTTGGCTTCACTGATTATCCTAAACAAAGGCAATCGGTGGTTCACCCCTCACCGAATCCGTGTGGTCATCATGGCATGGGCCGACGCATCAGGTATTGGCGAATACGGGCATCCGATTGGGGGTCAACTCGGAGCAGTCGATCAAAAGTGGCCATGGCCGCTACTCGACCTTGTGACAGGTCTTGTGCAATACCCAGCATCAACAATAAGTCCGTGTGATAGGGGTAGTGATCGATCCCTTGCTGGGCCACTTTTCTTGCCAAATCGGGCTGGTTTTCTTTTAATAGCAAGCGGGCTAAATTGAGGTATCCAAGCTCATAATGGCCATACATAATCGACTGCTCATACCAATGTTTGGCTTCGGCAAGTCGCCCATCGTTTTCTTGGCATACCCCCCAATTATTCATGGCCGTGGCATATCCTTTTCCCGGGGGGGTACTAAGAATGGCATCCTGGAATGAGTGACAGGATAACCCCGTAAGCCCTGCCCGGTGGCGGGCCACCCCCAGGTTATTGTGTAACACAAAGCTACGGGGCTCGAGTGCCACATCGTGGGCATACAATGTCAGGGGGTCTAACCAATCGGTATTACGTTCAATGGTAGCAGCACCCCACCCCACTAGCATCACACCCAATAGCAGTGGGGCCATCCGATGTCGCCAAATGGGAAGGGATGACACCGCCATCATCATCCCCATTAGGGATAACATGCCCCAATGTTCGCGTACCGTCGAGGCCAACGGGATAATGTGGAGGACAGGGGTTAACATCAAGGCCGACCAACCCATCCATACGGCACTGCTTTGACGGTTGGACGAAAAATAGAGGATTCCGGCCATGAGGAGCAAGCAACCCACTGCCGCTATCCAATACAGGTCAGGGCTGGTACTGACATGGTGGTATTCCATATGGAGTGGGGTGGGTACCAGCATTAAGCGCAAATAGGTGGTCATGATATAGGGTAAGGTCATCAGCCGATCGGTTAATGGGGCGGCGGCGATCCATGAGAGTACCGGTGTTTGACCCCCCATCATGATCATGCGACTGACGGCGTATGTCACGGATATTGCGGCCAACGATCCTCCTATCCAGCGGTGATGGGTGCCCAGTGGCCGGGGTGGGTTGGACCAACACAAGCAGAGTACCCCCAATCCAAAAGGAACGGCGTTTTCTTTGGTCAACACGGCCACCATATAAACGGGTAATATCCAACCCAATGGCCAGGCACTCCGTGCCCTGATAAACCCATTGAGTATCAGCATGCACAACGCCACATACAACACATCGCCCCGACCTGACACATAGGTAACCGCTTCAATCCCCAATGGGTGAATCGCCCATCCGATGCTCATGAAGGTGGCCATTTTCCATGATAATCCCATGCCGGAGAGGGCCCGCATCAATGCCCCACCGGCGATGCCCATCAAGATAAGGCTGGTGATACGAAACCCGGTGGGATTCAATCCCCAAATGGCGGTATCAATGGCATAAGTCATCAGCTGAAAAGGGCGGTAAAATTGGGTGGCAGAGGCTTGTTCGCCAAATGCTGACACCGTAAACAGAGAGGGTATATGTGACAACGACCTAATTAAGGGATTGCCGACTACCATCACTTCATCATCCCATATGAAGGGAGCCCCCAGTGCGTTGACGTACACAAGCAACAGACAAACAAGCAATAGCAACATACCAGTGAGCGGGTGAAAAACCCATTGTTTCATACCAGAGTCCTTTCACAGATGGGGGTGATGGCGTATGATCATACCAATGTTTCGATGGGTCATGATAGTCTGTTTATTACCGTTGGTGACATGGGGTAGCGAGTTGGTTCAACTACGTTCCCTGGGTGCGACGGCGTGCCAGGGTACGGGGGTATCAACGGTATTACTTCACATTCAGATGGCACCGGGGTGGCATTTGTATTGGGTCAATCCAGGAGAAGCGGGAAAAGCCCCCGAATGGCAAGTGGACCCAATCTGGCAATGGAAAGCCCAATGGCCGGTACCAAACGTATTCGATTCATTGGGGGTTCGGGGGTACGGGTATGAGGATGAACTATTGGTTCCAGGTACCATCCGTTGCCCGGTTGCCCCCACATCGTCGGTCCCACTGACCATTCGTTTGCGTTGGGTGGCGTGTCGGGATACCTGTGTGAGTGGGGCGTCCGATGTGGGTGTCCCCATACCCCGCACCACAGCCCCTCAGCCTCAGTTGATGGCCTCATTACAAGCCGCCCATCAGGCCCTGCCGCGGGTCTCGTCACAACCGATGTATCCCACCATTCAGGGGGACCGGTGGCGATTGCCGGCCCATCCTTCTGACACGCCCATACCATACGATCCCCAATTGGTATGGGAAGGGGAGGTAAACGGTCAGTGGCAGTGGGTTGCACGGGGTCCCATTCAAGACCGACGGATACTCATTCGGCACGCCAATGGCAAGGGGACCACCCACAAATGGGTCATCCCTTCCCCAACACCCTCTGTTACCCAACAGCTGCTGGTGATGGGGTTGGCTTGCTTGGGGGGGCTAGTAGGGGGATTGTTATTAAATGTGATGCCGTGCGTGTTTCCGGTATTGTCACTCAAACTAATGGCCCTGATTCAGCAAGAAGATCGGCGGACACGGCGGGTCCATTTGATGGCAACGGTGGCCGGTATCGGAGTGTCATTTTTGGTGTTGATCCTGGTGATGGTGGGATTCCGTGCCATGGGGCATCAAATTGGATGGGGGTTTCAACTGCAACATCCCCTGGTGATCGCAGGATTGGTCCTGGGGTTGTCGTGGATGGCCTTGAATTTGATGGGATGGTTTGAAATTGGATTGGGACTCACCCGGATTCAATTGGGCCATCAGGGGCATTGGGGGGCCTTTTTTAATGGTGTTCTCACCACCGTGGTGGCCACTCCCTGTACAGGTCCGTTTTTGGGTGGGGCCATGGGCGTGGCGTTGACCCAACCCGTGTGGGTCGGGGTATTGGTCATGATGAGCGTGGGGATCGGGGTAAGCCTGCCTTACTTGGTATTGATGGGGTGGCCATCGTTACATCGTTGGTTGCCACGACCGGGGGCATGGATGCAACGGGTGAAAGAAGGGTTGTCATTTCCCCTGTGGTTGACGGTGGTATGGCTGTTGTGGGTATTGGCAGCACAAACCAATGGTGGGGTGGTGGCACGGGTAGGGGTATGCATGGTGGCCGTTGCAGCCCTGTCATGGTGGTTGGGTGTGTGCCAAGCCAACCGATGGACCATAAGGGGTTGGGGGGCTTGGGTGGGGCTGTTACTGGTGTTGGGAGTGGGGCTGATGTCACCAATGCGTCAACACCATGA
>RGUG01000012.1 GCA_010027915.1 bacterium
TGATTACTCAATAATCTGGGTTACAACACCCGCCCCAACCGTACGGCCACCCTCGCGAATCGCAAAACGCAACCGCTCTTCACATGCCACCGGTACAATCAACTCCACCTCTAACCCAATGTTGTCACCGGGCATCACCATCTCCACACCCTCGGGCAACTTGATCGATCCCGTCACATCCGTTGTCCGAATATAAAACTGGGGACGATACCCATCAAAAAAGGCCGTGTGGCGTCCACCTTCTTCTTTTTTCAGTACATACACTTCCGCTTTGAACCGACGTGCCGGCTTAATCGACCCGGGTTTGGCCAACACCATCCCCCGCGTTAACTCTTCTTTGTCCACCCCTCGTAACAACACACCCAAATTGTCGCCCGCCTGCCCTTCGTCTAACAACTTGCGGAACATCTCAATCCCCGTTACCGTCGTCTTCTTCGTCTCAATCCCCATCCCCACTATCTCAACTTCTTCGCCCACCTTCACCCGTCCACGCTCCACACGACCCGTTCCCACTGTCCCCCGACCCGTGATGCTAAACACATCCTCAATCGGCATCAAAAATGGCTTGTCGACATCCCGCTCAGGTAGTGGGATATAACTGTCAATCGCGTCCATCAATTCCCATATGCACTTCGCATGGGCATCTTGACGTGAACTATCCGCTGTCTCCAATGCCTTTAACGCCGACCCCTTCACAAACGGGATACTGTCACCAGGAAATTCATACTTCGATAACAATTCCCTTAATTCCATCTCAACCAAATCCACCAATTCCAAATCGTCCACCATGTCGATCTTGTTCATAAATACCACAATGTAGGGCACATTTACCTGCCGTGCCAACAAAATGTGCTCGCGCGTCTGTGGCATCGGCCCGTCTGCCGCACTCACCACCAATATCGCCCCGTCCATCTGCGCCGCCCCCGTAATCATGTTCTTGACATAGTCCGCGTGCCCAGGACAGTCCACGTGGGCATAATGACGACCTTCCGTCTCATACTCCACGTGGGCCGTCGCAATCGTAATACCACGTGCCCGCTCTTCAGGTGCCGCATCGATCTGATCGTAGGCCTTGAATTCTGCCTTGTTCTCGGACGCCAATACCTTCGTAATGGCCGCTGTTAATGTCGTCTTGCCATGGTCAACGTGACCAATGGTCCCAACGTTCACATGGGGCTTCTTACGCTCAAATTTCTCTTTTGCCATGGCTAAAACTCCTCATTTTCTTATTTTGACTTCGAACGATCCGCAACCAAAGAATCAAATACATTTTTGGGCGTCTCACTATACATAAAGAAGCGCATACTGTAAACACCACGACCTTGGGTCAAAGACCGAAGTGAAGTGGAATAACCAAACATCTCCGATAAAGGTACCATGGCTTTGATTTGCTGGGCACCATTAGACCCCGAATCGATCTTTTCGATTTTGCCACGACGACTATTAAGATCCGAAATGGTATCCCCCATATTGGCTTCAGGGACTTCAACTTCAACATCCATAATCGGCTCAAGAATAACAGGGGTAGCCTCAGCAAAGGCATCTTTTACAGCGTAAGATCCCGCAATCTGAAAGGCAACATCTGAACTATCCACAGGGTGAAAAGAACCATCCAATACGGTTACCTTGATATCGACGACCGGAAAATTGGCAATAATCCCAGTTGAAAATGCTTCTTTGACACCTTTTTCAATGGAAGGGATGTATTCTTTTGGGATGCGGCCACCCACTACTTTGGTTTCAAAAATAAACCCGTCACCCCGGCCCAAAGGCTCGATTTCTAAGATACAATGCCCATATTGACCTCGACCCCCGGTTTGACGAATAAATTTACCTTCGGCTTTGGCATATGCCCGAATGGATTCGCGGTAAGCCACTTGAGGCTTGCCCACATTAGCCTGAACATTAAATTCTCGGAGAAGACGATCGCAAATAATTTCCAAATGCAACTCACCCATACCAGAAATAATGGTTTGATTGGTTTCGGGGTCAGTACGATATCGAAAAGTTGGGTCTTCGTCGGATAATTTCTCAAGGGAAGTGCCTAATTTTTCTTGATCACTTTTTGTCTTGGGTTCGATGGCAACAAAAATGACGGGTTCCGGAAAATCAATGTTTTCTAATAGGACCGGCTTATCTTCTGCACAAAGCGTGTCGCCTGTTTTAGTAAACTTAAGCCCAATCACACCCACAATGTCGCCTGCCGATGCCCCATCAACATCCTGTCGAGAATTGGCATGCATTTGCATGATACGTCCGATTCTTTCCCGCTTTCCACGGGTGGAATTATCCACATAACTACCAGGGGATAGTTTACCCGAATAAACACGTAAATAAGTTAGTTTGCCCACAAAAGGATCCGTCTGGACTTTGAAAGCAAGTGCACTCAATGCTTCATCATCTGCGGGTTGTAAGTTCAGGATATCACCATTTTGAGGGTTAGTGCCAGAAACAGCACCAACATCAAGCGGAGAAGGCAAAAACTGAACCACGCCATCCAATAAATTTTGGACCCCCTTGTTTTTAAAGGCCGATCCGCAAAACATGGGAATCCTTAACCCTGATATGGTGGATTTGCGCAATCCAATTAACAATTGCTCGGTACTTAAAGACCCCGTTTCCAAATAGGTTTCAATTAATTCGTCATCGGATTCAGACGCTGCTTCATATAATTTTTCGCGTAGATCGTTGGCCAATGTCAAACGAGACTCATGAATGGGTCGACGCTCAATTTTTGCACCCGTCTCATCTAAAAAGTGAACTTCTTCGAACTGAATTAAATCAATGACCCCCAAAAACTGATCTTCTGAACCAATAGGATAGTTCACCACGACAGGCGATGCCCCTAAATGATCACGCATCATGGCCATGACACGGTTAAAATCAGCCCCCACCCGATCCATTTTATTCACGAAGGCAATGCGAGGCACTTTGTATTTTGTTGCTTGACGCCATACCGTTTCACTCTGTGGTTGCACCCCCCCAACCGCACAGAAAACCGCCACCATGCCGTCTAATACCCGCAAAGAACGCTCTACTTCTACCGTAAAATCAACGTGACCAGGGGTATCAATAATATTTATGTTGTGATCACCCCAAAAACAAGTGGTGGCTGCCGATGTAATCGTGATACCACGTTCTTGCTCTTGTACCATCCAGTCCATGGTGGCATTCCCATCATGCACCTCACCGATTTTATGTGATTTACCAGTATAAAATAGAATCCGTTCGGTTAATGTGGTTTTACCGGCATCAATATGTGCGGCAATGCCGATGTTTCGTAATTTAGAGAGATCTGTTTTTTTTTGCATGACCGTTATCCTTACTTACCTACCAACGAAAATGAGAAAATGCTTTGTTGGCTTCAGCCATCTTATGGGCTTCTTCACGCTTTTTGATGGTGGTGCCGACTTTGTTATAAGTATCCACCAATTCATCTGATAATCGTAAAAAGAAAGCCTTTCCCGATTTGGCACGGGAATTGGAAATTAACCAACGAACGGCTAAGGAATACCCACGATCTGGACTCACATCCACCGGAACCTGGTAGGTAGACCCTCCCACACGACGTGATTTCACCTCCATTAATGGGGCGGCATGCTTCAACACTTTTTCAAAGGCATCAATTACCGGCTCATTGACCAGATCAGAAAGGCGCTGTAACGCCATATAAACAATTTTTTGTGCCACCGTTTTTTTACCGTCTAACATAACTTTATTAATAAATTTACCGATTTTTTCATTTTGATACTCAGGATCCAAAACCACCCGACGACCATCGTGTCTACGCTTGCGACTCATTTATTTTTTCCCTTCTTTCTTATCACGTTTGGTACCATACACCGACCGTGCTTTCTTACGGTTATTCACACCTTGCAAATCGCCTACACCACGTTGAGTACGATAACGAACACCCGGTAAATCTTTGACTCGCCCTCCACGCAGATACACCACAGAGTGTTCTTGCAGGTTGTGTCCCTCACCAGGAATAAAACACGTCACTTCATATCCGTTAGAAAGCTTCACACGTGCCACTTTTCGAAGGGCTGAATTAGGCTTTTTGGGGGTTTGAATATAGACACGGGTGCAAATACCACGACGTTGGGGACACCCCATCAACGCAGGGGCTTTGTTTCGTTTGGACTTAGGACGACGTCGGGACCGAACCAATTGATTAAATGTAGGCAATGTAATCTCCTTTAACTAAACTTCAACAGACCGAAGGTTTTCACTATCATCCGAGAATAATTCATCCCGTTCAATACGAGGAGAGTATTCTACATTAGAAAACCCAATTTGGGCATAATTGGGCATGCCAGTACCCGCAGGAATTAATCGGCCAATAATAACGTTTTCTTTTAAGCCTTCCATCGGATCCGATTGCCCTTCTAACGCCGCCTTGGTTAAGACACTTGCGGTTTGCTGAAAGGACGAGGCGGATACAAAACTCTCTGTATTTAGAGAAGCACGGGTAATACCAAGTAATACCCGTTCTCCCACACACACTTCACGTTGGTCATGAATGAGCGACAAATTGGTTTGATCAAACAAACGAGAATCGATGAGTTCATTAGGCAAAAAGGAACTGTCACCCATCGATATAATGGCAATTTTACGCGTCATTTGACGTACAATCACTTCAATGTGTTTGCTATTAATTTGAACACCCTGAGAAGTATATACCTTTTGAATTTCGTTCGACAGATAGGTTTGTGCCGCAAACACCCCTTTGGTTTCTAATACATCGTGGGGATTAATCACCCCATCCGTTAATTGATCCCCTGCCCGCACTACTTTTCCTGAGTAGACCTTCAATCGAACACCAAATGGGATTTTGACTTCCTTTCGTGCCCCAGACTCAGCCGTTACACTTACCAAACGATAGCCGTCAGCATCAGAAAGCTCGACAATGCCATCCATTTCAGACAGAACCGCACAGTCTTTGGGTCGACGTGCCTCAAACAATTCTTCAACTCGGGGTAAACCTTGAACAATATCTTTGGTTTTAGAGGCATCAGAGTCGCTGATTCGCTCGCGTGCGATCACTTCGCCAACTGACACCCGATCGCCTTCCTTGATAAAGAACGAAGCCCCCGCATTGACCGGATAAGAGTGACCAGGAGAAATCACCAACCGATATGACTCCCGACTTCGCCCCTCGGTTGCCCCTTCTAATTTATGACAGGACACCACAATGCCCCCACTCTGCAGACGCACACCCGCAGCCAGATCCCCTTCTAACTTGATTCGATTACCTGCTTCATATAATAAACCAACTTTTTTAGGCACAATGTACTCATGCGTTACATCTGGGTTGTAGACAAAAATTTCCCCGTCCTTAACACCGTACAAACTGACTACCTTGCCGTGTTCGTCCAATCGTTCATGAACATCTGTACCGACAATCTTCACAATTCCTTCTGCTTCAGCCACTACATACTCATAGCCGGGGTCATATTCAGCCAACAAGTCCCCAATGGCAACCTTGTCTTTGGGGCGTGCGACCAGAATACTCCCCGCTGGTAATAAATAAGACCGGCGTTGACCATCCGATAACAAGACGTTGACCACACCCTCTGCGGTCGATACCCAGTAAGGGTCATCGTTTTCCACAATACGACTGGCTTGTAATTCGGCCGGTATTTCCACCACGCCTGCATGTTTGGCCCGTATTTCAACCTTAGATGATTTTCTTAAGTCAACCCCGCCGGTGTGGAAGGTCCGCATGGTTAACTGGGTACCCGGTTCTCCAATAGATTGTGCCGCAATAATCCCAACAGCCTCCCCAATGTTAATCAGCCTGCCAGTTGCCAAATCAACACCATAGCACTTCTGACAAATACCGCGGGTGGAACGGCATTTATACACACTCCGAAGGGTCACCACTTCAATGCCGGCCTCGTTTACTTGGGCCGCCATCTCATCTGTAATCAATTGTCCCGCATGCACCAATACATGACCCTTCAAAGGATGCTGAATGGCATGAACACTGACCCGACCCACCATCAAATCAACCAGCGGTACAATGATGTTGATCCCATCTTTGACGGCTTGAACATCGACCCCTTCGGAAACACCACAATCCGGCTCAGAAATCATGACATCTTGGGCTACATCAACCAAACGGCGGGTTAAGTAGCCAGAATCAGCGGTACGCAATGCGGTATCAACCAACCCTTTACGGGCCCCATACGAAGAAATGAAATATTCAGTTAGTGTTAGTCCCTCTTTAAAATTTGACTTAATTGGAATGTCTACAATACGCCCCTGTGCATCCGACATCAATCCCCGCATACCAGCAAGCTGTCTTACCTGGTCAATGTTACCACGTGCACCAGAATGAGCCATAATATATAGGTTATTCAACTGGCCAAGCGTATTTTCAAGGGAATTAGATACCGCATGGGTGGTTTCACGCCACACATCATTGCTCCGTAATTGCATTTCACGTGCAGGCAAAGCACCAGACTCACGTTGTTTGACCAATACCCCAATCTCACGTTCAGCTTTGGCCAATAGTTTGGCTTTGTCGGGGGGTATGCGCAAGTCATCAATAGAGATAGAAATACCGGACAAGGTGGAATAATGAAACCCAATCGACTTCAGGCGATCCAGTAATTCAACAATCACATCATTACCAAATGCTGAAAACCACTTGGAAACCAGCTCCCCTAAGCGCTTTTTACCCACAATCTCATTGACAAAGGGAATAGAGGTAAACCCTCGACGTTTTAACACCGCATTGACTTCAGAATTAAAAATGACACGCCCCATCGTAGTGGTGTATCGCTCCGACTCAACTTTCACCACAATCTGTGACTGAATGGCAATGGCTTTGGCCTCCAGTGCACGGAAGGCCTCGTCAACACTCACGAAATACTTACCTTTTCCCAACAAGGATGCCTCATTTTCACTCGTCAGAAAATAAATACCCAATACCATATCTTGAGTGGGTGTCACGATGGCTTTGCCACTTGAGGGAGACAAAATGTTATTAACCGCCATAATGAGTAAGCGACACTCCGCTTGGGCTTCTAAGGAGAGGGGGACATGGACCGCCATCTGGTCGCCATCAAAATCCGCATTGAAAGCATAACAAACCAGGGGATGCACCTGAATAGCTGATCCCTCAACCAATATAGGCTCAAACGCTTGAATACCCAAACGGTGCAAGGTAGGGGCACGATTTAATAATACAGGCTGCCCCTTGATCACCTCTTCTAAGACATCCCAAACCACCACCTCACGACGCTCAATTTTTCGCTTGGCACTCTTGACATTGGAGACATGTCCATAATCCACCAATTTACGAACAATAAAAGGCTTAAACAATTCCAATGCCATTTCTTTGGGCAAACCACACTGATTAAATTTTAAATGAGGGCCCACCACAATCACCGAACGGGCCGAATAATCCACCCGTTTACCCAAAAGATTCTGACGAAAACGACCTTGCTTACCCTCAATAATATTCCCCAAACTTTTGAGGGGACGCCCATTAGAACCCGTCACGGACCGACCACGCTTCCCGTTTGAAATTAAGACATCAACGGCTTCTTGCAACATTCTTTTCTCGTTACGAACGATCATATCGGGTGCACCGATATCGATCAAACGCTTGAGTCGATTGTTACGATTGACTACCCGTCGATACAAGTCGTTAAGATCAGAGGTCGCAAAACGCCCCCCTTCTAGCTGAACCATGGGTCGCAGATCAGGGGGCATCACAGGAATAACCTCTAAAATCATCCATTCCGGCTGGTTACCGGACTTTAACAAGCTCTCAACAATGCGGAGCCGTTTGGTCAATTTGAGACGTTTCTGGCCTTTTGCATCAGATAATGACTCTCGAATTTGAATGGCCAATTCTTTTAGATGCAATTCTGACAACAACTTTTTAATCGCAGATGCACCCATTTCAGCCTTAAAGCCATTGCCAAACTTGGATTTAAGCTCACTGTACTCCACAATGCCAATGGTTTGACGGAGGGCCAACTGCCCCTCAAGTGATGGGTCTAAATCGGTGACAATGTAAGAGTCATAATACACGACTTCTTCCAACTGACGGGCCGAGATATCAAGCAACAGGCCAATGTAACTGGGAACACCTTTTAAAAACCAGATATGACACACATCAGCCGCTAACTCAATATGCCCCATTCGCTCGCGACGCACCTTGGAGTGGGTAACTTCGACACCACAACGCTCGCATACAATGCCACGGTAGCGTACACGCCGATATTTACCGCAAGAACACTCCCAGTCCTTAACTGGACCAAATATTTTTTCGCAAAACAACCCACGGCGCTCGGGCTTAAATGTACGATAATTGATGGTTTCAGGCTTTTCAACTTCTCCGTATGACCAAAAACGAATGCGGTCGGGAGATGCCAAGCCAATCTCTAAAAAGTCGAATTCTGACGCGTTACTTAGAAACATTCATTACTCCTAACGATTGTCAACTTCAGACCCATCCGCTGATCGAATGCGTACATCCAGCCCAATAGAACGCAACTCACGTAATAAGACCCTAAAGGACTCAGGGGTACCAGGTCGGCTCAAAACCTTCCCCTTAATAATCGATTCGTATGCACGGGCACGACCTGTCAAATCATCTGATTTAATGGTCAACATTTCTTGCAACGTATGGGCAGCCCCATAAGCCTCTAGTGCCCACACTTCCATTTCACCAAATCGCTGACCACCGTAATGGGCTTTCCCGCCCAATGGCTGCTGGGTCACCAGAGAATAAGGACCAGTAGAACGGGCGTGAATTTTGTCTTCTACCAAGTGAATCAGTTTGACCATGTACATGTAGCCAACCGTCACATCACGCTCGAAGGGAAGGCCTGATCGGCCATCACGCAAGGACACCTTTCCGGTTGTAGAAATCCACTGGTTCCCTTCAATTTGAGAAGCCGCCTCTAATTTGGATTCAACGGCTTTGACAGAGGCAAGCTCTTCAAAAATCTCATCAAATAGCTGAACCTCGAAATTCGTACCCAAGTAGTGACTGGCCATTCCCAGTAGGGTTTCAAATAATTGCCCGACATTCATACGCGAGGGGACGCCCAGAGGATTTAACATAATGTCAATGGGTGTACCATCAGGCAAAAAGGGCATGTCTTGAACGGGTAGGATGGTGGAAATAACCCCCTTGTTGCCATGACGACCCGCCATTTTATCGCCAATCGAAACCTTGCGAATTTGTGCCACATACACGCGAACAATACAGGTGACCCCGGGCGGCAAGTTGTCTTTGGTGTCTTTCGAAAACACACGAACACCAATCACTTTACCCGAACCGCCAGACGACACCCGCAAAGAGGTATCACGCATATCACGTGCTTTATCCCCAAAAATAGCACGCAATAATTTTTCTTCGGCCGGGGGCTCGGTTTCCCCTTTAGGGGTCACTTTGCCCACTAAAATATCCCCGGCTTTTACCAGGGCCCCCACACGAATGATTCCATTCTCATCTAAATTGCGAACGGCATCCTCACTGACATTCGGCAGTTCCCAGGTAATCTCTTCAGGGCCTAGCTTGGTTGAACGAACATCAATTTCATATTTGTGAATATGGATGGAGGAAAACACATCCTCTTGCACCAACCGCTCAGAAATGACAATGGCGTCTTCAAAATTGTACCCTTCCCAAGGCACAAATGCCACTAAAACATTGCGACCCAACGCCAATTCGCCGTTTCGTGTAGAGGTTCCATCTGCTAACACTTGTCCTTTGATTACGTGATCCCCCACCTTTACAATCGGACGTTGATTGCGGCAAGTATTCTGATTGGAGCGGGCATATTTGGTCAAAATGTAATAATCATCCCCTTCAGACGTTTTAACGACAATTTCCTCTCCCGTGACGGCCGTTACCACACCATCGTGCTTGGCTTTGAGTAATACGCACGAATCAGTGGCTACAACCCTCTCTAGTCCCGTTCCCACATAGGGATTATCAGGGTAAACCAAGGGCACCGCTTGGCGTTGCATATTGGCACCCATTAACGCACGGTTGGCATCATCATGTTCTAAAAAGGGAATCAGCCCACAAGAAACACCCACCATTTGAAGTTCACGATTCACACGGGCCACACAGGTTGGGCCTTGAAGTTGGCCATTCGCATCTTGGGGAGAGTCCCAGGGGGCAATGCAGTAGCGGTCTTCAGAGTCAGCGGTAAACCAATCCACCTCAGAGGTGACCACCCCGTTTTTAACTTTAACATAAGGGGTTTCGATAAAACCAAACTCATTAATCGTAGCAAACGTCGCCAAAGGACCAATTAGGCCAGCATTGGGACCTTCGGGCGTTTCAATGGGACAAATCCGTCCGTAGTGAGAAGGGTGAATATCACGCACCTCAAACCCCGCACGCTCTTTGGTTAAGCCACCGGGACCTAACGCACTAAGACGGCGCTTGTGGGCAATTTCAGCCAAGGGATTGGTTTGATCCATGAACTGAGACAATTGAGAACTACCAAAAAACTCTCGCATCACCGCAACCAAAGGTCGAATGTTAATTAAATGCTGGGGGACAATTCGATCGTTCCCTTTTACGGCTAACTGCTCTTTGATGAGTCGCTCTAACCGAGAAAGGCCAACCCGAAATTGCTTTTGTAATTGTTCCCCCACACTACGCACACGCCGATTACCCAAGTGATCGATATCATCCACAACACCTTCGCCCGCCACCAACATGGCGGTGTACTCAACCGCAGCTAAAATGTCATCACGGGTTAAGACATGAATCCCCATGTCAACGGACAACTCCAGTCGACGGTTAATACGATAACGGCCCACATCACCCAAATCATATTTCGAAGACTCAAAAAACAAGTTGTTGAGCAATGCTTTGGCACCTTCAAGGGTCACAGGATCACCAGGACGCAACTTGCGATAGATATCAATAAGGGCATCATCCATGGAAGGGACAGGGAATTTTTCAACCGTACGAGCAAAGGCATCAAAGCGACCACAACGTGACATGAGTTCGTCGGTTGAAAAACCCAATGCCCCTAAAAAGGTAGAAACCGGCACCTTGCGTATCTTGTTAATATTGGCATACAGCAACGAAGATGAATCGGTTTCAATTTCTAGCCACGCCCCACGATTGGGAATAACGGTGGCACGATAAGACACACGGTCAGGGGTAAGACCAGGCTTTTTTCTAAAATAAACACCTGGTGAGCGAATAAACTGACTCACCACTACCCTCTCGGTACCATTAACTAAAAAAGTACCTGTCTCACTCATCAAAGGGATATCACTCATAAAAACGGTTTGCTCGGTGATTTCACCCGTTTCACGATTGATCAACCGAACGGGCACACGCAATGCTGCCGAGTAGGTGGTTTCGCGATGCTGGCATTCTTCAAAGGAAAATTCTGGCTCATCTAGTGTGTAAGTCTCCAAAAATTCCAATTCATATTTCCCACCATACGCAACAATAGGAGAGATTGTCTTAAATTCCTCTTTTAAGCCATGCGAAATAAATTTCTTGAAAGAACCGACCTGAATATCAATTAAGTTAGGAACCGTTACCAACTCAGGCTTAGAACGATCGTGAAGGGGAACACGGGGTCTTGTTTGGTCAGCCACTACATCACCTCATAAAAATGACAAATTGAGCCATCCGTAATGACTCAATTTGCCTGAACATTATTCTAAAAGACAAACAGTGACACGTTATTTAATTTCAACCTTTGCACCTTGCTCTTCAAGCGCTTTTTTAATTTTATCCGCCTCTTCTTTGGTGATGCCTTCTTTGACCGGTTTAGGGGTGGCATCCACCAAATCCTTGGCCTCTTTCAGACCCAACCCTGTTAACTCACGCACAACCTTCAAGACCTGAATTTTTTTATCCCCACAATCAGCCAAAATGACCGAAACCGAGTCGGATCCCGCATCGTCACTGCCCGCCCCACCAACTGGTGCCGCAACGGCACCTACTACCATAGCAGGTGCAGCCGCTGACACGCCAAACTTTTCTTCTAGAGCCGATACCAAGTCTGCCAATTCTAATACCGTCAAATTAGACAAGGTATTCATGATCAATTCGGCATTTTGAGACAATTTAACTTCACTTGCAACTTCAGACATTATAATCCTCCAACTGTACACGGTCATATAGACCCATCCAACACAACGACACTAGTTCGACTCTTTTTGCTTTCTAATCCCATCAACACAGGTTACAAACCCACGCAACGGCCCAGCAGCAACCGTAACAAACCCTGTAATAGGGGATTTCATGGCACGAAGTGCCTGTGCAATCAACTCCTCTCGAGATGGCAATGATGCCAAATGATCCACTTGCTTATCTGAAATAAACCGACGCTCAATGACCCCCCCCTTCAACTTAAAGAACTCAGTACCTGATTTGAACTTGGACAATGTTTTGGCAACCGTCACCACATCCCCATTGGTGTACACCAATGCAGAAGGTCCTTCAAGAATATGCCCCGCAATGTCAATATCAAGCTGCTGAAGGGCCCGAAACGCCAGGGTGTTTTTTACCACCCTTAATTGGGCTCCCACACCACGCAATGCCTTACGCAATTGGGTGGTACTGCCCACTGACATCCCGCGAAAATCTGCAAATACCACCAAAGTAGAGCCCTCTACCATTTCGGTAATGGTCTGTACTTCAGGTGCCTTGGCATGTAGCACACCCATTATTTTGCCTCCTTGCGTTTCATCCGAGCATTCTCAACGAAAAGACCAGGCCCCATTGTGGATGACAATGAAACCGATCGCAAGTAGATCCCTTTTGATTTGGATGGCTTAATTCGAACAATGGTGTCGTAAATGGATTGAAAATTTTCCACTAATTTTTCTTCAGAAAAAGATAATTTACCAATACCCAAGTGGATATTGCCTAATTTATCGTTTCGGTACTCAACGCGACCACCCTTAAACCCTTTGACCGCCTGGGCCACATCAGTGGTCACAGTGCCGCTTTTAGGATTGGGCATCAACCCACGAGCCCCCAACAACTTACCCAGCTTGCCCAATTTAGCCATCATGTCAGGGGTTGCAATCATCACGTCAAAGCCCAACCAACCACCTGAAATACGCTCAATCACATCGTCGGAGCCCACCACATCCGCACCCGCTTCTGTGGCTTTCATGGCCATCTCCCCTTGGGCCACCACCAATACGAACGTGGCTTTACCCGTGCCGTGCGGCAAGTCAAGGGTGCCACGTATTTGCTGATCTGCTTGACGCGGGTCAATTCCCAAATGGAAATGAACCTCTAAGGTTTCGTCAAACGTCGCCACAGGATGTTGTTGAATGAGACGCACTGCATCAGACACCGGATAGACCAAAGAACGATCCACAACCTGACTAACCAATCGATATTTTTTTCCTCGCTTCATCGTTGCACCTTCACCCCAATACTCCTTGCGGACCCTTCAATAATTTTCATCGCCGATTCCAGAGATGACGCATTTAAATCCTCTAACTTGATTTCTGCAATTTCTTTGATCTGATCCAATGTGATCGACCCAATAATGTTGGTATTAGGGTTAGCAGAGCCCTTATCAAGGCCAATTTTTTGCAAAATTAATACCGTGGTTGGGGGTGTTTTTAACACGAAGGTAAACGACTTGTCTTGGTAAACGGAGATTTCAACCGGAATGACCAAGCTGCCACGGTCTTTGGTGGCCTCGTTATACGCCTTACAAAACTCCATAATATTAACCCCCGCCTGACCTAAAGCAGGCCCAATAGGAGGTGCAGGATTGGCTTTCCCTGCCATGATTTGCAGTTTAATTTTCTTTACAACTACTTTACCTTTGCCAGCTGGCTTGGACATAACTATCTCACTCTCACTTAAACCAACACATCGTTAACACGTCACAACACGGAGACAGACCCACAATCAAAGAAAAAGTACTTAACCCACCGCCTTTTCAACTTGATCGAAATCAAGTTGAACAGGGGTCTCTCTGCCAAATACTGAAATCATCGCTTTTAACATCCCCTTTTCAGCGTTGATTTCAGAAATCGCACCAGAATACCCCCTGAAGGGACCTGACACAACCTTCACCATCTCACCCTCTTCAAAATCAACATCAATCTTCTTGGATTTTTCACCCGCCTTACGCAGAATTTTCAACATGTCGTCTTGGGTTACCGGGGACGGAACGCCTTTGGTTCCGATAAATCCTGACACCCCCAAAATATCGCGAATACCCTGATGGATATGAATATCATATTTCATGTGAATAAACACATAACCAGGATATAACTTGGTTAATTTTTCTATTCGCTTATTGTTTTTAATTTCAACCGTCTCTTCTTCAGGAACCAAAAGTCGATGGATACGATCCTGATACCCATTGTCCTCAATGAGGCGCTGGATATGTGCCAACACCTTGTATTCTTGACCCGAAAAACATTGGATAATATACCACTCGGCACCCTCCTGATATGCCTCGCCCTCTACCTCTCCTGCATCAAAGGACTCCAAACGCCCCCCTTTTTCACCCAACACAGCTTCATCCATCTGCCGCTCTTGATCCATTCCACTCTCTTTATCTCTCATCATCTCACCTCGCCTCCACACCGATTCTTAACAACCACTTCATTACCCAAACAAAAGGACCACTTGCGATTTAACCGTTTGCAATCATTCGCACACCTACCCACTAAACCCACTTGCCGACCGTTAATATCGCACCTGTCACCAATATGTCACAAACCCATACCAAAAACCCAATAACAAATGATAGCAAGACCACACTCAAAACATTTTGCCAAACATCCGGCCACTTGGGCCACTCAATCAGCCTAACCTCTTCTTTTAGTCCATCAACCCACTTGCTTATCATGCTGACCGTCAATTATTTCAATCCAAACTTACTTGTACTCGTGTCACATTCACTCATCTGTCACAACTGACCAACACGTCATTGATACCAGTTAAAACCACTTGCTTTTTGTCTTTTATCAACTATTGTACCGTGTCGATGCAATGATACAGCTAATCATCAAAATAGTGGGCACAGTTAATCTAAAAAACGCCATTT
>RGUG01000111.1 GCA_010027915.1 bacterium
GGGGGTTGTGTCTGTATTTGGGACAGTCTCTGGTGGGGCATTCCCTCCATCATTGGGTTCGATTGGTTGCGTTGATGGCGGCCATTGGCTTTCCGTCTGCCCTCATGATAGGGGTGTGGGTGAATGACACGTGGGATACCTTGTCGTGGCCGTGGGCCGTTCCGGTGGTTCGGTTTGTCTTGACGGTGGCGGGTGTGGTGATGGGGGGGGTCTACATGAATGGCGTGATGACCATTCCGGAATTGACCAGCGGGACCATGGGCTTTATGGGGGTCAAGGTTGCGTTTGTGGTGCCCATTGTATTGATCATGTTGCGTTGGGTACAACACCATCACACCATGACGGCCCTGATTCGTCATTGGCAGGCACCCGTTCGATGGGGAGATGCCCTGTTGGTGGTTTTGGGATTACTGGTGGTGGCGGTTTACCTGGTTCGTAGTGGCAATGACATGGCCGGGCATGTGAGTGGATTTGAAATTGGCTTGCGCGAAAAGATGGAACAATGGTTTGGGGTGCGTCCTCGTACAAAAGAATGGTTGATTGGGTATCCATTATTGGGAATGGCTGCCTGGCCCTTGGCATGGGCCCGTCGTTGGCGTCCCTTTTGCTTGGCGGGCGGGTCGGTGGCCCTTATTTCGGGTATCAATTCGTTTTGTCATGTTCATACCCCTGTATGGGTATCGGTATGTCGGTCGTTGTGGGGGGGGGTTATCGGGTTTTCTTTGATTGGATTGATGGTGGGCGTGGGACTCGCCTGGGTGGCACTTAAAAAAAGGGTGGTACGATGGATCTGAATCGATTGGCTCAATTTGAATCATGTACCGGCATGGTGTTTCAAAACAAAGACTGGTTAAAAACCGCCTTGACCCATTCGTCGTACGCCCGGGTGTATAAACGCACCCCGCTTATTGACAACGAGCGCCTGGAATTTTTTGGGGATGCGGTGTTAAAGCTACTGGTCTCTGATTATTTGTTTCATCAATTCCCTTCTTATTCAGAAGGGGAACTCACCAAATTAAGGGCCCAGTTGATATCGGATAAAAACCTGGCGTATTTGGCGGATAAATTGGGGTTGGGTGGGTTTTTGATGATGTCACATGGTGAAAAAAACACAGGTGGCGACAAACGGTTGTCCAATTTGGCCAACACGTTTGAAGCGTTGTTGGGGGCCTATTTTTTGGATTCTGGGTGGGAAAAAACCCAGGTTTTTTTTGTGACCGTCTTCAAACGGTTTGAATTGGAATTAATGGCACAAGATCACATTAATGATTATAAAACCACGTTACAAGAACTCACCCAACGTCACCGTAACCCCTTACCCATTTATCAGGTGGTTCGTGAAGAAGGCCCCGATCACCATAAATTATTTCATGTGAGGGTCACCGTGTCCCATCAAGGTCAGTCGATTCACTGTCATGGTGAAGGTCGATCTAAAAAAGATGCCGAACAGATGGCCGCCAAACAAGCATTGGAATCCTTGTCGTGAGCGGGGTGGCCATTTGCCTTCGTTGCCATTTGCCATGGTTTTCTCACCAACCTTATCCCCCGCTACCGTGTGGGGACTGTGGGGGTGAGCTGTTGTTTTTGGGCCGTGAGTCCGTGGGTCAGTCATCCTCACACTCAACCCCACGTGACCATGTGGTAACCGTGACGTATGGCCATTCACCTTGGGAGTTGGCCACTTTGGATGCCCAGTCGACGTTGCAACGTACCCCCCATCATGTGGGGGCTTGGCGGGTGTTGGCGGAACACGCGTTATCCCGTCGTGAGTTTGACAGTGCGGCATCGTATTTGGCTCAATGGGTATCCCTTGCTCCTGATCCCCTGCCCATTCGATGGTTGGCTGAGGTGTATTTATTGTTGCATCAACCCGACCGGGCCCTTTCGCATTTGGCCGCTCATTTGTCTGTGTTTCCTGACGACCCGTGGGTCCATCTATGGTTGGGTGTTTCGTGCATCGAAATGGGACGGTGGCGGACGGCTGCCATTCATTTACAAGCGGCCACTGCCTTTGATACCCAAGGTCGGGTGGCCCATCGTGCCAGCCAACTATTGGCGGTGTCTCGCCACCACCTGGCAACCGAATGAGGTGCTTTTTTCGCTGGGTTTTCTGCTTTCTTTGCGTTACAACGATGGGTATGGCGGCTACCGTTCCGTTGGCTTCTTCCCCGCGGTTGGCGGGTGAAAAGCCCATTGTCGTGGGCATGATTGGCCCTGTATCGGCCATGTTGCGTGCGATTGGTGGTGAGCAGGTCACGGTCGTGACACTGGTGCCTCCTGGGGCGTCCCCCCATGTCTTTGAACCGTCTCCCCATCGGGTGCGTCAACTGCGACAAGCCAAACTGGTGGTCTCCATTGGGTCCTTGGGTTTGTCGGTGGCCTCCCGTGCCCATTTGACCCGTTTGCTTCCCCGCACCCATTTAATCATGGCCGATGAGGTGGTCCGCTATACCCCCTTGCACTCGGCCCCTCATCGGCATGGGCCTCCGTCGCATGACCATGACCATGATGACACCCATTTTTGGACCTCGCTTCGTACCATGTCTCGATTGATCCCGTCCTTGGTTGAGGGGTTGTCTGCCATTGACCCTGTCCATGCCAAGGACTATCAGGCACGGGGTCAGGCATTACACCACACTTTTTCTGAACACGATCGGGTCTTGGCCCGTCGGTTTAAGCGGGGCCAAGCCTTTGTGATTTATCATCCCTCCTTGGGGTTTTTTGCCCGTGATTATGGGTTGATTCAATTTCCTATTGAGGTGTATGGCCGCTCCCCGTCACCTGTTGAGTTACAACGGTTAATCACCCAGGTGCGTGGTCACCCGGTTCGTACCATTTTAATCCCACCATCGACTTCGCCTGGTTTGGTCCAACGCTTGGCGGACCATTGGGGTGCCAAGGTGGTGGTATTTGATCCCTATTCTGAATCGTATCCCCAAAATGTGATGGCATTACAGTTGTAGGTTGCTTGGAATATGCTACAATTTCCCCCCTTGCCGAGGTGGTGAAATTGGTAGACACACTAGCTTGAGGGGCTAGCGAGGCAACTCGTGCAGGTTCAAGTCCTGTCCTCGGCACCACACCCATGGGTCATGGGAATGAAATGGAAGACGATGTATGGCGATACGATTTGGAACGTCTGGGTACCGTGGGGTGATGGGGGATACATTTGATGCCTCCCATGTGAGGGCCTTGTCCTCGGCCATTGCGGCGTGGGTGGTGCAGCAACCAACCCAGCGGGTCCTCATTGGCTATGACCCACGCTTGGGTAATGATGACCAAGGGTGGGTGGGCATGGTGGCACGCACCATGGCCAACTGGGGAATTGAGGTGGCGGTGTCGGATGTGCCCATCCCCACCCCGGTTATTTCGCGGGTGATTCAGCAAGAGGGGTACACGGGCGGGATCATCTTGACGGCCTCTCACAATCCCCCCCAATACAATGGCATCAAGTTTAATCCGTATCCCGGTGGACCGGCCCCCTTACAGGTGACGGATCAGATTGAGGCGTTGTTGGCCCATCCACCGATTCCGCCGGTTGGTCCATTGGGCACTATTCGATCGGTGTCATTGGTTAGGCCCTTTGTTGCCGGATTGCGTGACTGGTTGGGTGAACGTGTGGCCATCTCACCTGACTTATCCTGGCCTGTGATGGTGGCCGATGCCCGTCATGGCACGGCCGCTGCGATTTGGCATGAATGGTCTTGTCAGGTGGGGCAACCCATTGAGGTGATTCATGCCTCCCCACAGCCTGATTTTGGCGGGTTGGATCCCAACCCACTGGGAGAAAATCAAACGATGGCGTTGGCAAAGACGATCCAAGCCACAGGGGCAGCCTTTGGGGTGGCCCATGATCCCGATGCCGATCGGCATGTGATCCTGGACGAGAAGGGGCAGGTGTTGTCACCCGAAACCGTGGCCTGCTTGGTGGCCGAGGCCATGCCCCAGTTGGATGGTTTGGTGAGTACCTTGGCTTCGTCGGGGTTGGTGAAACGAATGGCGGATGGTTTGGGGGTGTCGTATGAGGAAACCGCGGTGGGGTTTAAGTGGTTTACCCCTGTGTTTGAATCCGCCAATCGAGAGGGTCGGGTGGTGCTGGGTGTTGAAAGTTCGGGGGGCATCTCGCAATCTGATTACACGTATGAAAAATGTGGGTTTTTACCAGCGGTGTGGGTGTCTTGGTTGTTGTCTCAGTCGAATCGCTCGTTGAGTGAGTGGGTGCAATGGGTCAATACCCGTTGGGGTAAAAGTGTGATGATAGAGCAGGCGTATGCCCTGACCGATGAGGTTCGGTTGACCTTATCCTGCGTGACGGCCCAGGATGACTGGGCGGGAGCCCAGGTATCCCTTGTGGATGGGATCAAATGGTCGTGGGTGGATCGGTGGGGGTTGGTTCGTCCCTCGGGTACCGAGCCGGTGGTGAGGGTCATGGTCGAAGCGCCCACATTGGCAGAGGCCCTTGGGTTGTTACAAGCCTGTCAACAACGTGTGGGCCTTTTTCCTGCTGAGTAGGCAACATTGCCCTGGTGTGGCAGGTGGGAAGCCTGACGCCTGGTTATCGGGCGGTCATACAATCAGGGCGTGATGAATCACGCCCCCGACCGTTATACCCCCCCACCGTTATACCCAGAGGCCCTTGGGTTGTGACAAGGCGGTCAACGACTTTTTTTTCCTGCTGAGTAGGCAACATTGCCCTGGTGTGGCAGGTGGGAAGCCTGACGCCTG
>RGUG01000112.1 GCA_010027915.1 bacterium
CGGATGAAAACCGAATAGACTCAAGGGGGGTTAAAAAAGGTAAAGGAACGAGGAAAGAATCGGATGTCAGACAAGATAAACAGGGACTCACTGTTTAGCCCAATCCTCACTTGGGCAGTGGCACAAGGTGAGTGAACCAAGGTTGGAAAGGCCTTTGATTGAGGATCGAGGTCATGGCCGGTCACGTAGCGGGTAGCCGAGCCCAGAAGAGAAACGGTGTCGAGTTCGCCACCGCTTGCTTGCGTTGACATAAGGCGATACGGCCATGGGTCAGCCTGAATATCACCCCTTGGGATCGCAGTGAGCAGGCAGGGCGGCGGAGACGATCAACCGGGTTGGGATAGACGGGCTTACTGTCGGGTACCCCGAACGATGGAACGATTCAAGCCACTCATGTGACCCGTGTGCCAATCCAGCCCACCCTGCCCACCCTCACAAAGAGAATAGACGACCACCACTGTATTGGCACGATTCACCGCCACTATGTTCTGCCCCACGTTCTGGTAGGGGGCTTGCAGGGGTAACCCCTCACACCCGATGAACGGCACATAACAAACAGGATGATCAAAACAGCCGCCCACCCCCATACTGACGAAGTGTGAACACAGATGGGGCATGAAAAGATAGAAGATCCGATTCAACGGTAAACAAGCAGTCGTTACCCTTCAACGCCGCTTTCTGATAACGCAATATCTCGTGATTACCGCACCTAAACCGATAATATGGCCCTTAACGCCATGGGCTTACACTGACTTAACGCAGCCCATACCGTCACGTTCTAAGTCAGATGATCACCCCCCATCAACCCTCTTTATCTGGCCATGCCCACCTGATTACTGAATCATCTTGCGGACTGACGATATCCCTCACCCTACCCAAGCCCCACGCGCCATAGACTTCTCGACTGCTCAGCAGGGCATAATGGTGCCTTACCCCCCTTTTTTTTGGTGGGAACAAAGAACAGACCGCTTCATTCTAGTCAGATGGGGCTTGTCTTTAATCGCCCGATAGGACATCTTGGATCAGACCCGATCAGTCAAAAAACCAGGTAATACACTGAAAAAACCTGGCACATCGTCATGTGGTGGAGGGAGCTGGATTTGAACCAACGTAGAGCTAAGCTCGGCAGATTTACAGTCTGCTGCGATTGACCACTCCGCCATCCCTCCAATACTGGCCACCATTTTTTATTCTACCCGCTACACCTCAGATGGCCAAGGGGGTAAATCCACCGCACACCAAGACCCTGTCACAACCTATACCTGGCCAACCAGCGGCACGTGATCGGCACACCCCCCACATCCCCGAAGGGGGAAAGCAACAAGACCAGTGGGCCACCACACTCACGCCGGCCCATGGGTATCGGTTATGGCCTGTCTGCCACGCCATCCACACGGGCACCCCACCACGCATCCAGCTGCTGCATGAGACGAACACGCCGTGCCGCCGTTTGTTGGGTCAGGGCCTGGGCCTCTTTCCGAATGGCCGTCAACCCCATCAATTGACGGGCCAACACTTGGTTTTTAACGGGCACCCCTACCAATGCCCTGACCGTCTGCGTCTCTGAATTGACCGAGGCAATGGCCACTCCCACTACTTGATCCGCCACCACCTGATCCCATGCCATGGCTTTGGCACGGCCATCATGGGCACCCGATGGCACCAAATAGTCACCCGGCATCACCATGCCCTCCACTTTCACATCCACTTGTCCCATAAACGACACCATGTCCGCACTCACATGCCCTTCTTGCCAGTTACCCACCACAATCGGACGGTCACTCATCACCATCAAAACACCCTGGCCATCGGTATGATACTGGGTACGCCCGTGATCCACCGACACCACGTCACCCGGCTGAGGGGCCACCGTAACACCTCGTGGTACATACTCGGCGTAGTCCGCCGACATGCCCTCGAAGGTAACCCCGGTATTTAATGGATTGTACCGGAACCGTGCCGCCACACTGGGAACCTCAAGCCCATCGATCATATTGACAGTGGATATCATGTTAATAAAGGTAGAATTAGCCCCCGCATACCCTCGTAATGCCAACAACCCTTCCTGTGCCATATTGGTAGGACTGCCCACCAAGCCCACAATGTGATGCCCCATTGTCGGGCTATCACTATCAAGACCCGCATGGGTAACGTGAAACACCGCCTGGGGCTGGCTGATACCCAATCCCACCCGTCCACCCGGCGTATACGTCACATCCACCCCATTTCTCTGTGATTTTAACCCATCACTGGGATCAACATATCCCGTATGCTGCACCACCATCCCCGCAAACGACGGCTTTAGCGCACCATCATCAAGGGGGCCTAACACCACCATCGCATTGGGACTAACGGTATCAGCATCTTGAACCTGAATACGAAATTGCGACGATCGAAACGACCGGTTGTAGCGGGTCAGTTCAAAGGTATCCGTATTGGTTGAATCGGCCCCCAACGGCATCCCCTCGCCACCCGAAAAAAGAAGGCGACTGCCGTTTCCTGGTTGGGCTGCCCCAAAAACGGATTGATTACTTGATACACCCAAACGCATGTCGCCACTCACCAACAACGCCGTGTCCAACCCCAATTGATTGGTACCCATCGATACCCTCCCTGGCGGGTATCGCACCGCACGGCTTTGGTTAATGGATGGGGCCACCCCCATGCTCAGTAACAAGAAAGGCTTAGGACTCGCACCCAACGACTGCAGCAGGATGCCATTGGGGGTCACCAACGCCGTGACCAAGTCTTGAAATCGGGATTGGCTAAACCCATTAGAGCCAAACACACTGCCACTAAGGTCAACACTGCTAAGGTCAAGGACACTGCCACCAATGATACTCGAATAAAGACCGTCCGTATTTCGGTTAAAAACCTTGCCAGACCCAGTGACCGTGTCACTAGCCATCAGGGTGGAACTTTGGGTATATGACACCCCTTTGATGGACTGAAACAACCGGTCAGGTAATCGGTACACCGGTTGACGGTTCGTGGTCACCGGCATCATCTGGATGCCCAACGTAGCAGTCCCAGACGCAGCCAACCGAACCCCCATATTCCAAGTCGTGCCCACCATCAACAAGGCCTTCCCATCTGCCGATGGATAAGTGGCCCTGTCGTACCGTTCGCTGCGATCAAACGATGCAATCAAAGGGATGCCACTTGTACCCCCCGAATACAGGGGATTAATGATCACAGGCCCACCCATGAACGTGGCGGCCAATTGGGTACCCTGTCGTGGCCCATTGGCCAAACTCACATCTTGGGTGTTCAGATTAACACTCACCACCAAGCCCCTCACGTACGGTTCCTTGGATGGAGTAAGACCCGAGACATCCACGCTGACCCGAAGGCCCACCAAGGTACCCGAAAAATCCGTGGATAATAACCCCGATACCATCGACAGGGTCTTCGATTGGGTCACACCCGAATCAGCCACGCTTATTTGATTGGCAGTCAGTTGATTAGCCGATACCACGGCATCTGAACGCAGATCCGTCACACCCACATCCCCCACCACGGATAACGGGTCGGTCGGAAATGCCGTGTTAATCCCCACATTCCCATTGGCTTGAATGACCAAAACCGGCCCCGCACTGCCGCTTGCCATGAGTAACATGCCATTGGATGTGGCAATCGTCAGCAGCGTGTCCTGACGATTTTGGGTACCGACACCCACCCCAACCGTACCGCCCCAAACCAAAGGATAGGGCCCCACCACCTTAGGACAAGTTGAATCCAAGGCGTTACTGAGAACAGCCAACTGGCACGTTGAATCCCCCACCGTCAACGACGGAGGAGTCTGTGGAGACCCAGCCCCAATCAGTAGTTGCTGATTGCCATGTACCGACACATCCGCCGACGGTGCCTCGGTTTCAGATGCAAGACCCACCCCTATTTTTTGGTCCACCACACGCCAAACCCCATTCATCTGGCGTTGCGTCACCAACAGATTGCCCGACACAACCAGTGTCGCATCCGAGGTCGGGGCATTAATGGCCGCCACCCCTCCCTCCCCCACCGTGAATACCCGGGTACCAATTTGAAGGGGAACACCAGCAGCGGACAGATGAAGCGACGCCGAAGGAATGGCATCGCCCCATCCAATCCCCCATCGCAACGATTGGCCCACCACTGCCATACGCATCCCGTTGGATGCTGACCCAATCCGAACATCCCCACTCACACCCATTCGAGCCGTGGATTCAGTGGTATTAATCACCCATGCATTGCCCGATACTTGCATCAATGGCAGGGCCACACCCTGCTGTCTTACCCTCAACAGTGGTACAGACTGAATGGGGAAAATCGGCGTCACCGCATGAACGGTCAGGGTGGCATTGACCGAACGGGCACCCGTGGTATCAGTCGTTGGAATGGCCATCACCCCGACCGTCCCGCCTTCTCGTTCGCCCGGCGACGCTGCCATGAACACGGCCGCGTATTTATCGGCCCGAATGGGCGTGTCCGCCAATACAGGCAAAGGCGGAGAATTATCAATGTTCAGCTGGCTCATATCCACCCTCACCC
>RGUG01000113.1 GCA_010027915.1 bacterium
ACCCGTCATCATCATAATAATCCCATGTTCGTTAGCTGCGTCGATAGACTCCTGGTCTCTAAGGCTACCTCCTGGCTGAACGATGGCGCGAATACCCGATCTTGCGGCCTCGTCCAGGCAGTCTCTGAACGGGAAAAAAGCGTCAGAGGCCAAAACGGCACCAGGAATCTTGTGACCTAGCTCCCGCGCTTTTGCTAGTGCGATTCTGGTGCTGTCAATTCGACTCATTTGTCCTGCTCCAACGCCTATAGTTTGGAAATTTGAAGAAAGAACGATGCCATTTGATTTGACGTGTTTTACCACACGCATTCCAAACTGGATATCCGCTTCCTGACAATCCGTTGGCAAAACCTTGGTTACAACCTGCTGCTGACCCATGACCGCCTCATCCCGCTGCTGTACCAATAAACCGCCCATCACATGCCGAACCGTCAACGAAGACAGGGAAATGCCAAACCCCGGAATACTCACCAATCGCAAGGCACTTTTCTTTTTGAGGCGTGACAATGCAGTGGGATGAAACGAAGGGGCCACCACCACTTCAACAAAGGTTTGGGCAAGGGCATCTGCTGTGGCCTCATCGACCTCCCGGTTAATGGCCACCACACTACCAAAGGCTGAGACGGGGTCTGCTGCATGGGCTTTTTGATACGCATCATGGGCATCCGACCCAATGGCCACCCCACACGGATTGGTGTGCTTGATAATGGCCGCTGCCGGTTGTCCGTATTCACAAACCAATTGATAGGCCGCATTCATATCCAGATAATTATTATAAGATAATTCTTTGCCCGACCATTGGGTGAGGGCCGCCAAATGGGTGGGGGTATCACCCCACTGATAAAAAGAAGCCGATTGATGGGGGTTTTCGCCATATCGGAGGGGAATACGGTGGGTCAACGACCATACCATGGAATCAGGGGTATCACTTTCTGACAGATAAGATGCAATCAGGGCATCATACGCAGCGGTGTGTTCAAACGCGACTCGGGCAAGGGAGCGACGGGTTTCTGGGGTGGGTTTGCCATGTTGACGACACTCAGCCAAGACTTGGTCATACAACAGTGGGGATACCACCACCGTAACATCTGCCATGTTTTTGGCCGCCGAGCGTATCATCGCCGGGCCCCCAATATCAATTTGTTCAATCGCATCATCCCAGGTGGTAGACGGGTTTCGAATGGTATCCGCAAACGGATACAGATTGACCACCACCAGGTCAATCAGCCCGATGTGATGGTCTGCCGCCGCTGACAAATGCTGGGGGTTGTTACGCTTGGCCAATAACCCCCCATGAACACCCGGATGAAGGGTTTTGAGTCGACCATCCATCATTTCTGGAAAATGGGTCAAGGTTTCAATCGCCACCGCCGGAATCCCGGCCGATTGCAACACCTTGAGGGTGCCCCCGGTTGACACAATCTCAACGCCCAACTCAGCCAACCCCGCAGCAAACCCAACCAAACCCGATTTATCAGACACACTCAATAATGCACGCACCACAATATCCTTTCTTACTCTATCCAAGACAGAGATCCATTGGCCAACCGCTGAATCACATGAGGCAATAACCGATGCTCTGCATCCAAAATACGAGCGGACAACGTGTCAACGGTATCCCCAGGCAAAACAGGTACCACCGATTGCCCCAATACTGGCCCATCATCCAATGCCTCGGTTACCAAATGAACCGTACAACCCGATTGGGTCGCCCCTGCTGCCAAGGCCTGCTGTTGGGGATGTAACCCTTTAAACAGCGGCAACAATGAGGGGTGAATATTCAGAATGCGTGAGGCATACGCCCCTAACAAATGGGGGCCCACCAATCGCATGTAGCCCGCCAGCACCACCCATTCCACCCCTTGGGAAATCAAAAAGCGATGAATATCCGATTCAAAGGCCGTTTTATCATCCCAGTCTTTGGGCGATCCCTCCCACACGGGTAAATGCGCCGAACGGGCCCATTCGATGGCCGGCGTATGATAACGATCCGCCACCACCGCCACAATGCTGGCCGATACCTCCCCACGGGCAATGGCATCATACAACGCACGCAAATTAGACCCCCGGCCCGACACCATCACACCCAATCGGATCACGACCAGGTAACCCCTTTCACCCCTGATACCACCCGACCAATCGGAAACCAGTCTGGATGATCCAAACGATCCGGCGAGATGGCCACCATCCCGACACCCATATTAAATACACGTCTCATTTCAGCCAAATCGACCGGTCCTAGACGTTGGATATGGTGAAAAACCGGCGGAATATCCCACGAAGCATCGATCATCACGTGGCATCCCTCAGGCAATACCCGGGTCACATTTTCTGCTAACCCTCCCCCGGTGATATGGGCCAATGCCGTGATCCTATATTGAGCCAGCAAATCCCGAACAAGGCGAACATACAAGCGCGTTGGGGTTAACAATGACGCCATCTCAATGCCTTCGGCGTCACACACCGACGGGGTTAATACCCGACGAACCAATGAAAACCCGTTGCTATGAATCCCACTAGACCGCGAGGCATAGACCCCATCCCCCACCGATACCGATGACCCATCAATCATCTTGGATTTTTCGACCACCCCCACACAAAACCCTGCCAAATCAAAATGTCCCGGTTGGTACACATCCCCCATTTCAGCCATTTCACCGCCCACCAAGGCACAGTCAGAGCCCAGGCATCCTTCGGTCATCCCTTTAATGAGGGCCACCATGTCATCGGGTTCAAGGCGATGACAGGCAATATAATCCAAAAAAAACAGGGGTTTGGCACCCATACACACCAAATCGTTTACACACATGGCAACCAAATCAATGCCGATGCTATCCAATTTCTGACACTCAATTGCCACACGTAATTTGGTCCCCACCCCATCGGTACAAGAGACCAAAACAGGTTCCTGATAGCCACTTGGCAATGCAACAGGTGCCGCAAAGCCACCCAATGATGACAACACCCCGGCATGATGGGTACGGGCAACATGGGACTTAATCATGGCCACCGCCCGGTTTCCCGCTTCAATATCCACGCCTGCCGTTCGATAATCCATGATTAATCCTTTACTTGAGTGGATTGGGCATCCAAGAAGCCTTGCAATACAAATGCCGCCGATTGGCTATCCACCATCTGGCGGCGTTTTTTTCCGTTGACATGACGCAACTGTTGGGTCGCGGCCACCGTCGAGAATCGCTCATCACGTGTCAATACGGGAAGCATCACCCGATCCGTCAGCTCTTGAATAAAGTCACGCACCACACCCGTTTGAACCGTTTCCCCTCCCGACAAAGCCAAGGGCAAACCCACCACAATGCCCACCACCTCATGCTCCGTCATGAACTGATCCAACACCCCCCACAAAGACGGGGTATTGGGTATAAAGGGATAAGGATGGGCCATCAACCCTAGGCCATCGGACAAGGCCACCCCCACCCGTTGTGCCCCATAATCCAACCCCATCCAACGGCCCCTATTCCCCATTTATTTTTTCACACACTTCAATCGCTGGGTCAGCCAGGAAGACTGAGACAGCACCCGCCACCAGTGAGACCAGTTACTGATGGTTTCGAAACGGGCCGCCATGAGGGCAACCGAACGCAAGATTCGTGCCAGATAAACCAAGGCCACGGCCAAGGCCAACAGTACCAGCACACCAGCCCCCAATAACAAGACCTGAAGGGCTTCAATCCACTCCATCACCCGTGACACTCCTCGTATTCATCCGATTTTTTTCGGTCAACCAAGCGTGTCACACGGTCAAAGCCGTTTTCAATCGCATAGACCGCCTTGCCAATTAACTCGTCGGTTTTTTGTTTGGTTGATTCCAAGAGCTCCCGTCGGTCATCTTTTAATCGCCGAAGCAATCGACGGGTTTCTTTGCCCGATTGAGGGGCCAACAACAACGTAACCCCTGCCCCAATCACCGCACCTACCACAACACCTTCCAAAAAACGGTTTGACATACATCCTCCACTTTTAAAATGACATGACAGCACAATGGGCGAATCCTATCATATTACAATAGGATTGACGATGAGAAAGTCCAGGCGTCAAACAAGATCCGTTGGCAAAAGATCCGTCAGGGCTTTTAACGCAGCGGACGCCCCACCCTGTGCCAATCGATCCACCAAATGACTTCCCACCACCGCGGCATCCGCCATGGTCAAGACATCCGCCACTTGATCGGGTCGACTAATGCCAAACCCCACCGCAATGGGAACCTCAGAGTGAAGGCGAATGGATTGAATCAGGGGGGAAAGATTGGGTAGGTGATCACGCACACCCGTGGTACCCGTACTCGAAATCACATAGATAAACCCGTTTGCTGCAGCCACTATCCGAGGCAGTCGTTGCGAGGATACCAACGGCGATACCATCCAAATAAGCGGCACACCATGGGTCCCTGACGCCGCCACCCAATCGGCCGCATCTTCAATCGATAAATCGGGAATGAGGGCCCCTGCCAACTGTGCCTGAGCGGCATCCCGAAAAAACAAGTCAATCC
>RGUG01000114.1 GCA_010027915.1 bacterium
TCGATTGATCAGGGCATCATCTAAGTCGTACAAGTGGGGTTCCTTCATGTGGGCCACCACGGCCTTGGTAAGCACATGCGGACCCGTTAATTTGGCCCCGTCTTTTGAGGTTTGATGAACCATGTTGTATTCACATTGCTCGATGCACGATTTTAAGACGGGATGATAGGGTGGAAACATTAGGCACCACTGGACAAATAACCCCCAGTTGGTCTCCCGTGATACCACCGCAATCCCATCGGCAATCGTGTCATCCAAGTTGACAGTTATGACTGAATCAATGTCCAAATACACCCCCCCTTGATGGTATAAGGTTAAATAGCGCCAAAAGTCTGACCGGGTCGCATAAAACGAAATGCTTAAATAGGCCTTGGCGGTTTCTTTGCTCACATGCCGAATCACGTAGTCGTCCATTTCATCGTTGAGGCTGAGATGGTACCCGAAATGCTTAAATAGGCCTTGGCGGTTTCTTTGCTCACATGCCGAATCACGTAGTCGTCCATTTCATCGTTGAGGCTGAGATGGTACCCAAATGTCGGGTTGAGTGCCTTCATCTGATCGATGCTGTCTTGAATGGGGGGGGGCAATTGGTGGGTGTACCACGTTTGATGAAACAAATGGGGAATGCCAGATTGGCTCATATCATATCGCTCCTTCGTTGGGGAAAGTGACGGTATGGTCCCATAAAAAAAAGCCCGTGGCAAAAGCATGCCCCCTGAGTGGCCCATTCGTACCGTTTTGAATGGCGTCATGTTTTGTTGTATTGTTTCATGGTGAGAACTGATGAGTGGATTGCCATGCCATTATCCCCTGACGATTCCTATCATTTGCCCGATGGTCGAATGGTGATGACGGCGGCCTATCACATTAAAAGGGGGTTTTGTTGCCATCAACACTGTCGCCATTGTCCTTATCCCCTTCCACCCCATGGCACGATTTGGGATGCATCACCCCGCGATCGGTTACCCGACAAGCCCTGTCCTATATCGTTATCCTACTGATGCGTGCTTCATGATGAGAGGACCCTCTGTGACGATGCCTGAACGACCCGACTTCTTCAGATTGGCACCACGATGAATACGGCCCGTGTGTTGTTTTGGGATCAGTTGTCGCCTCGTATGACTGCCTTGGAGGGGTTTAACCCTGATACCGATTGGGTGGTGATGGGTGAGTTTGGATCCGATGCGACGTATGTGGCCCATCACCCCAAAAAGCTGGTGTTGTTGTGGTCGGCTCAGCGTCATTTTAGGGATGCCCTTCGTGCCCAGGGGTTTCGGGTGATATACAACGAGTGGGGTGATCATCCACCGGTGTTTAGTATGACCGATGCCCTTGTGACACTGCGGGTCCAGCATGTCATTGACCAGGTGCTGCTCACCCATCCGACGGAATGGCGTCAATGGGAGGCCATTCAGAACTGGGAAACCCAATTGGGTTGCCCTGTCACTGTTCGTCCTGACCACCGATTTATATGCCCTCTAGCCGACGCCACGGCCTGGTTAAAGGCCCGAAAAACCCCCCGTATGAGTCATTTTTATCAATGGATGCGCCAAGCGCACCAGGTGTTAATGACGCCCCAAGGTCCGGTGGGCGGTCAATGGACCTATGACCAAGATAACCGTCATCCCCCTCATGCCGATTTGGTCATACCGCCACCGTTGATGTGTTCGCCTGATGCGATCACCCAATCGGTGATGGACATGGTGGCACGTGACTTTTCTCATCACGTGGGGGATGTCCACCCCTTCCATTATGCCGTTACCCACGAGGATGCCCACCGGGTCTTGACGCATTTTATTGGGCAACGGTTGCCTTGGTTTGGCACCTATCAAGATGCCATGATGCAAGATGAGCCTTGGATGTTTCATTCCCACCTTTCTTTTTATCTCAATAGTGGCTTGTTAGACCCCATGACCTGTATTCAGGCGGCCGTTCATGCGTTCGAAAAGGGCCATGCCCCCTTGTCGTCCGTCGAAGGGTTTGTTCGTCAACTATTGGGGTGGCGTGAATATGTGCGGGCGATTTATTGGGCCCACATGCCGGCGTATCGTACCCACAATGCCTTGCAGGCCACCCGTCCGTTACCGTCTTTTTATTGGACGGGTGACACCCCGATGAATTGCATCCGTCAATGTGTCGCTCAAACCAAACAGTGGGCGTATGCCCATCACATTCAACGCTTGATGGTATTGGGGAATTTTGCACTGTTGGCCGGTATTCACCCGACTGACGTCAATGACTGGTTTTTAAGGGTGTATGCCGATGCCTTTGAATGGGTGGAATTACCCAATGTAACGGGGATGATTTTATATGCGGATGGGGGGTATTTGGCCACTAAACCGTATGTGGCGGGTGGGGCCTATATCAACAAAATGTCGACGTATTGTCGTACCTGTCAGTATGATGTTAAACAGAAAGAGGGGCCGCATGCCTGTCCGTTTAACTATTTGTATTGGGATTTTTTAATGCGTCATCGCCCGTTATTGCAAGGCAATCCGCGCTTGGGGATGGCGTATCGTACGTATGACCGGTTTACTCAGAGCAAACAATCAGCCATTCGGGTTTCGGCGGAACAGTTTTTTGATGACTTGGATCGTGGTGAGTCGTTGGTATCTCCGAAAGGGTTGGGTTAATCATGATGGGTACATTCTTGGCCTTGGCCTTGTTTTTGTCGTTGGGATGGGTGGGGGTGTCTTATGTGATGACCCCCCATAACCCTGACTTTCAACCGTCCAAGTCTCACCACCGTCCCGATGGGTTTGTGAACCGGGATGGGTATGTGAAACCTGCACCCAATATCGCCCGGTGGCAGTGGGAACGGCGCCGGTTGGGTTTACCCAAACCACCTGCTTCCCCCATTGTGGGTGTCTCGCCCAATCTGAGCTTGATTCACTCGGTTCACCGGTCCCCACGCCTCACATGGGTGGGCCATTCGACGGTGTTGTATCAGTTGGATGGCCTCAACATATTGACCGATCCCCACTTTGGCCAGTGGGCATCCCCGATTCAAGGCCTGGGTCCCAAGCGACACCAACCCCCCGGGCTCTCGTTGGATGACCTTCCCCCCATTCAGGTGGTCCTGATTTCCCACAATCACTACGATCATTTGGATGAGCCCACCATTCAGGCACTGATGACCCGACACCCCGGGATACGGTTTTATGTTCCGTTAGGGGTACAGTATTGGTTTAAAGACACCATACGGGGCACCGTGTTGTCGGGGCCGTCACAAAATGTCTGGGCCCTTGATTGGGACGATTCGGTGACCATTCCTGGCCGGTCGGCCCCCTTTTCACTTCATTTTTTATCGGTGCGTCACTGGAGTGCCCGCGGATTGTTTGACCGCAATGCCACCTTGTGGGGGTCCTGGGCTGTGATTCATCCAACGTTTCGGTTTTGGTTTTCCGGTGATTTGGCCTATTCACCCGAGCTTCAATCGTATGCCAAGCGGTGGGGCGGCTTTGATTTGGCGGCCATTGCCATTGGGGCATACGAGCCCCGCTATATCATGAAGGGGTCTCATGTGAATCCCAGTGAAGCGGTGCAAGTGATGCGGGATGTGAAGGCCCGCACCGCCGTCGGGATTCATTGGGGCACGTTTGAAGGGTTGACGGACGAATCATTGGATCAACCCCCCCGGGATTTGCAGAAGGCATTACAAACCGACCCCCTTGATTTTCGTGTTTTGGCCCATGGTCAAACCTGGGAATGGTCTGCCCCACGTCGTTAGGGAAGGAGATAGGGGGGTAGGGGAGTAGGGCTTCGTCATGCATGCCCTGACTGATGTGGGTGTGGCCCATTATTCCAAAGGGGCAACTGTCGGGTTTGATTCGGTGGATCGGGTCGTTCCAGGTGTTGCTGGGGATCGGTTGCTTGATGGGGTGTCATGACCCATGTGATGAAGGGGATAGAGCATGCCCTATTTGCTCGACCACCTCAGACTTTCACATCTGTTTAACCCATTTTTTTGGACGATGGGTCTGGTAGGTTGTGGCGGCGAGTGGGATGAGATGCGTACCATGAGTAGTCGGGGTGGCATCGATGCCCCACTCAATCAGAAGGGGGTGCCTATTTCCCTGTCCATCTCCCACCCACTATCGAATAGTGGGGTTACGTTGCGTCATGACCCGTCACGGGGCCATGATAGAGCGGGTGACCAATGCGTCAAGCGATTGCTGCTTGCCTCTACTGTTAGGCCATTTGATCCCTTTATCCCGCTGTGGTGTTCAACGATGGCCATTTTTTATTGATTGGGTGTCCTTCCATTGTGCTATTGGATAGTGGGTCATGCCAGGGTATGATCACTGGCTATCTTAAATACAATGGCGTGAAGGGTTGTGTGATGACGGGTTTAGGTAACAGGATCGTGCCATTAATGCCCCCCACCAGGGTTGAGTCGTGCTCACTTGCTCAGATTGGGTCTTTTCCCCAAGGGTTGTCTTGCCTCACCCATCCCCCTTTTTTATTACCCCTTCCACTTTCGCTGTTACCGGCTTTTAT
>RGUG01000115.1 GCA_010027915.1 bacterium
ATTGCGCAATATTCCCCACTGCTGCCTCCCGTAGGAGTCTGGGCCGTGTCTCAGTCCCAGTGTGGCTGACCATCCTCTCAGACCAGCTACTGATCATCGCCTTGGTGGGCCGTTACCTCACCAACTAGCTAATCAGATATAAGCTCGTCCTTCAGCGATAAATCTTTCATCTCCCAAACATCGTAAGAGAGATCGTATCGGGTATTAGCCTTCCTTTCGAAAGGTTGTCCCTGACTGAAGGGTAGATTACTTATATATTACTCACCCGTTCGCCACTAGCTATTGTATTGCTACAATAACCCGTTCGACTTGCATGTGTTAGGCACGCCGCCAGCGTTCATCCTGAGCCAGGATCAAACTCTCATTTGATTTTAAAAAACTAAAAAGAACACTCGCACTTATCTAAACATAGGCTTGTTATTCAGTTGTCAACGTTCTGTGCTTCAAAAGCAGGGGTGCATTATAGGCTGGTCACCCGACGCTGTCAACTGTTTTTTAAAACAAGCTCACCATCGCCGCAAACCCAATAATCACCCCCATTACACCCAGGGTCACCAACACCCCCGCACGAACAAACACATTGGCAGGAATCAGCTGGCGACCAAACAATACCGCATTGGGGGCACATGATACGGGCAATACCATGGCAGCCGACGATGATACCGCCGCCATAAACACTGTGAGTGCCGGATGTAAGGACGGAATTTGACCCACCATCGGTATCACCACATTGGCCGTCGCCGTGTCATTCATCACGCTGGATAAAAGACCCGCCACCCCCACCGACACCCACGCCGTGTAAGAAGGGGGCAAATACGTCAGCCATTGCCCCACCTGAGCCGATACCCCTGTTGTTTCCAGCCCTAGCCCCAAACACAATCCACCCCACATCAACACGACCACCGGCCATTCCAAGCTACCCAATGAGTGGGCAGGAAAAGCCCCCAACAACACCAATGCCACCGCCGCACCCAAGGCAATAGTGGCATCCGGTATGCCATGAATCCCACCCGTCATCCATGCCACAATCGCAACCCCCAACGTGATAATCGTCACCCAAAACGAAGGGCCCTTGTCTACCCGTTCGGGTTGAACCTGTAATGGCGACTTGGTATAAAAAAGCGTCCCCAATACCGCCCAGACCATCACCGCACAACCCAATGACAAGGGAACCCCCCAACCCATCCAATCCCCAAATCCGATGCCCATGCCATGACGGGACATCCAGGCCATGGCAATGGCATTGGGGGGGGTCCCCACAGGGGTCGCCATCCCCCCCACATTGGCAGAAAACGGGACCGCTAATAAGAGGGCCATACGAAACCGATCATTCTCTGGCAATGTATTGGCCAATGACAACGCCATGGGTAACATCATTAAGGTTGCCGCTGTGTTAGAAATCCACATTGAAATGCCCATGGTCGACATCACCACCGCCCCCAACACCCACAGCGGACGATGGGGAATCAATCGCAAAATACCATGGGCTACCCACCGATCCACTTGGGCCCGCTGAATGGCCCCGGCCATCACAAATCCCCCCAAAAACAAGACCAAAATAGGGTTTCCAAATTCTTTTAGATACATCCCCGCATCACCTGGTGACCACGCAAACGCACCAGCGGATAACAACCATACCACCAACAATGAGGTGGCCACCAAAGGGATCCATTCCGTCACCCACAACACCACCGCCATTGCCAATACCGCCACACACATGGCCTTCATGCCACCCAATACCCCCATAGTGAATACAGCCACCACCATGGCCCCCATTAGGCATGCTCGCTTCATTCAACCGGTCCTTTCATGGCCACTGAGGGGCGTTGGATTTCCTGGCGAAACCCAGGGTCATACAACAACCGATACACCCAATAGCTTTTCAACACTTTGGTAACATACGCATGGGTTTCAGAATAAGGAATGGAAGCCACAAACAAGGTCATGTCATGGGCATTCAGTTGCTGATCCGACAATTGACTCATCCAACGGCGGGTGGCATTGGGCCCGGCATTATAACCCGATAAAATCAACACCGGGTTGCCATTGAATCGACGGGATAAACTGGCAATATAGTGAACACCAAATTTGATGTTGGTCTCAGGATCCAATAACGTTTCTTCGCCTCGCCACTCGTGCTTTAAATGAGAGGCAATCCCACGCCCCGTTTCAGGCATAATCTGCATCAATCCAATGGCACCAACCCGTGAGCGGGCCGTACTATTAAACAAGCTTTCCTCTCTCATCAACGCCAACGCCAAATAGGGGTCTACCCCAAACTGGGCCGAATACCGTTCAATCATGGGCCAATAGGGACGAGGATACAACATGTGAGCAATTTCCCTGGAGACTTTTGATTCTTTGGGATTGATCGAAAAACCCAAACTGGAGAGCAAGCCAATGGCCTTGTGGTTTTGCATCATTTTGCTGTACACATACGCCAAGGTGTACACCGTTTTGGGTTGACGATCGTGTAATCGTTTCACTTTAAATTGCAAATCCGTCGCCGCCAAATCCCCCAACCCCATGTTGGTTAAGGTAAGGTAAATCGGATCAGGGGTTAAGCCTGTGGGTTGAAACTTGGCCACCAAGTCATTGAGTTGATTGGGAAAAAGGGTTTTGACCACCTGATACCCATAATAACTAAAGGGATGCTCTTGTAGCAGCCGCATGTAATACGCACGCGAAGAAGAAGGGTCAATTTGATCCGCAATACGTGCCATCCAATACGTCACCTTGATACGAAGGTCTGATCCAAACTTCCAATCAGTCCTAGAAAAAATGTCCATGGCACCCGCATAATCCCGCTTGAGATATGCCTGCCACCCATACTCCCACATGATTTTGTCATAATACAACGTGTTGCCATACCGTGACTTAAATTGCTTGAGATAGGGTTGATATGACACCAAGTCACCCAACTCTGAATACGTCCAGTACAAATAATAATAAGCCGCAGGGGTAATCGACACATCTTGAACCGATTGAATCAAGTCAATATACGCTTGCTTGGCATCTTCATACCGTTTTTGTCGGTGAATGGAACGGGCCAAATAATACTGGGCCTGGTGGCCGTACGACGTGCCCCTTACCTGTGGCATCACCGCTTTAAAATGTGATTCGGACTCTTTGTATTTTCCCTCTTCAAACAACGCCACCCCGATACATGTCAACAATTCGGATTGGGCCGCCTGTTGCGGGTATCGTTGTAAATAGAAGGAGGCCATCTTTCGGAAATCACCATACGACTGGCGACTATACAAGCGTCGAATATACAGCAGCTGGTTATCAGGGGTCTTTAATATATCCAGTACCCCGTAAGGGGTGCCAAACGCCTGGTTTAATCGAATCAATAGTCCCAACCCCTTATCCGCAGTGCCATTGGCCAATATTAATTCTCGGTACATCGCCTCAGCCGTCGATTGCTGGGCTTGGGCAATGGCCACTTCAACCAACATAATCCGTGCCCGGTCTTTGATATCTGGAACCAACGACTGCTGACGCAATTTTTGTAAAATCATGGTGGCTTTGTCATACCGCCCGCTATCACGCCATGCATCTGCTAACTCCAAATAAATCACATCCTGAAATGCCCTCGTTTCGGTTTCATCCACCCGTTTGGCCGCTTGCTCTAAGGCCGTGATGTTGCGGGTGGGTGTGAACCAGTAGCGGACCACCCGATCAAAGGGCGACACCCCCGAAAGCGACTCACTGGCCGTCGCAAATGTACGCCTGGCTTTCTCATGTTGTTGCTGACGCAACTGAATCAAACTCAACAACAGACGGGCATTAGGTGGCTCTAAGTCGGTCAGGGTTTGTTCGGCTTCTTCGTATCGACCTTGGTAATAATGCGCCAGGGCTTTTTGATAATCGGCCCCTATCGACCCACTCAAAACGCACACCCCCAACAAGCACCTAATCCCCCATCGCCACGAACTTGTCAAGCACCCAGTCCATAGGGTAATCTTCGATTCGTATTGAATGGACCGTTTTATCATGCTCACTGCCCACTTCCTAAAAAATGACGCATTGATAAGTTAACCACTAAAAAATGGAAGTCATTCCTCGAAAGGATACCCATGATCGACCTCTTGGTTATTTCAGGCCCTTCCGGCGTCGGAAAAGGAACCATTATCCATCGGCTCATTGGCGATGATCCTACCCTATCATTGGCCATATCGGCAACCACTCGCCCCCCCCGACCTGGTGAAACCCATGGAGAGCATTATTATTTTATGGGCAACGACGCATTTGATCATGCGGTCGCAACCCATCGTTTTTTGGAATGGGCCCCCGTACATCAACACCGGTATGGCACCCTGCAATCCGAAGTACAACGCATCCAACAGACCCACCGTATTCCATTATTAGAAATTGATACCGAAGGGGCCATGCAAGTCAAAGAAAAGTATCCCCATGGTACCTTCATTTTTATTGCCCC